>JAEYWQ010000062.1 GCA_023428885.1 Bacillota bacterium | reverse complement strand
TTATCGTAAATAAATTAACGCTAGTAGCTAATTATGGTGGGAAATACCATGATTAGATGCTAGCGTTATTGACTTTTCTTAGGATGACTTGTCTTAGACTACATGAAATGCCTTACATGAGATGTTTTAACTCCAATGCTCTCTTATAGAGAGGGTCAAGTTCACAACCACAGCTTCCGCACTCTTTGTCCGCTTGTTCAATGGCAGCAATTAAGCGGTGTTTATCTCCGTTCTGGTAAAGATACGATCTGGATGGAATATTAATTAACTCATATTCCGATTCAGAGAACTTTTCAAGGATTCCATATAACTCTTTAATGGCTTCGTTCATTACAACATCCTCACTTTCATTCATAGTTTGTGTCATAGTCGTATCATATGCTTATAATAAAAATTATAACCATACTCCAGGGAAAAATCCACTATTTTTTACATTCTTTTGTTATATTCTTTACAATATTTGTTGAATAAGCTATAATTAGTCAGGAAAGTATTGGAGTTAGGGTCTTAGAAAAACAGGTCTCTTTTGACCTGCTTTTCTAAGATTCTAAATTCAATTCTTTCCAATTGAACAATAGTCGCGGACTTTTGCCAGTAACTAGAATTCGTGGAACAAAAACAATACATATAACGTCTAATTGCTAGTATAGATTGGAAATCGTTAATATACTAACAGTAGGAACAAGGTAGTATTAATAATATGAATTAGGTATTCTTAGATAATTTGACAAAGGGTGGAGCATATGAAGATAAGAAAGTTATTAGTTAGTATATGTGTCATTGGGTTGGTCTTTGGCTTAACCGCTTGTGCAGCGAAGATGGAAAAAAGTAGCGATTATTTAGCTGAAAGTAAAGTCGAAGCACCGAAATCAGGAGGAACAGATGGATTTACAAGTAAGGGAAGTGCTATGCCATCCGTGGACACGGGATCTAAAGCTAATGCAGATCAGGTGATTACATCACAAAAGCTAATTAAGACAGTAGATCTTAATCTTGAAACTTTGGAATACGATGATTTACTTTCTTTTTTAGATCAAAAGATAAAGGACTTCAAAGGTTATGTGGAAGAGTCTCAGTCCTATGGTAATAGTATGTCCTACAGTAACCTTAGGAGTGCAAACTTAAAGGTTAGAGTACCAAGCGACCGTT
This sequence comes from Bacillota bacterium, assembly GCA_023428885.1. Lineage (GTDB taxonomy): Bacteria > Bacillota > Clostridia > Lachnospirales > Lachnospiraceae > Lachnoclostridium. The sequence continues at coordinate 1,517 of JAEYWQ010000062.1, read as the reverse complement.
TGGATGAATTTGTACATTTGATTGGCGAGAATACAACCATTACTAGAAAATCAGAAGATACCCAGGATGTGACAAGTGCATACGTTGATACCGAGAGCAGAAAGAAATCACTAGAGATCCAGCAAGAACGTTTATTTGCATTGTTAGAAAAAGCAGATAAGATGGAAGATATTATTACCTTAGAAGCAAGAATTAGTGAAGTTACTTACCAACTTGAAAGTTATACTTCTACACTACGCACGTATGATAACTTAGTGGATTATAGTACGGTAATCATGCAGATTAGTGAAGTGGAGCGCGTATCTAATCCAAAACCTGATGGTGTCTTTGAACAGATGAAGGATGGTTTATCTGACAGCTTATATAGTATTAAAGAAGGCTTTAAGAGCTTTTCTGTATGGTTTGTTTCAAGCCTTCCTTATCTGATTATTTGGGCCCTTATTATTTTTGTGGCTATCATTGTTATTAGAAAACTAATGAAGACTTATAATGCAAAGTATAATTATTATGGTACTCCTTCGAATCGTTCGAATGCTAACTCACAAAGTAATATCATCGGAAGCAATTCTACGAATATGAACTCAACTGAGAGCAATCAAAATAAGAATCATCTTGATGAGTAATTTTGAATTCTTACAATAAGAAGTGGAATATGGGCGATCTTCATTATAATCTTAAACAAGATTTTATTGAGATCGCCCATTCCTGCGATTTGCTCGAAAAGAAAGTGAGCAGATGACAGGGGGGCATATTGCCTGACTGTCTAATGAATAAACTACGGTCTGATAAAGTAAAGGGGGATGTTTAAAGATGAATTATGTAATGATAAACTATAGAAAAGAGGATGATTCTAAGTTGTGTTATTTTTATGAAGGAATGAATGATGATAACGAAATGAATCATTCTAGAATCATATGGGAATGTATACGTAATGCTCCGTATTATGATATGTTTCAGTTAGACAAGATAGGAATGTGGTATGTTAACAAGGAAGTAGTGACATCGATACGGGCAGAGAGTCCGTGGCCGGGTGGTGCGGTTATCGATAATAGAAGCAATTCAAAAGAATTACTACAGGATGTGATTCGGTATGCCGAAGATAACATGTATGGGATAGAAGATAACAAAAAGCAAATCATTATTATCGTTAACGAAAAGGGGAATAGTCTGAAAGAGGAATTATTAGAGCAAAATTATGAGTTGTTACCAAATGACAGAGGAACCCTTCATTTTTCTCTTAGTAATGAAATTCCACAAGTAAATCTACCAGAAGGCTTTCAGCTAAAGACACTATCCGAGGTTTATGATTTTGACCTGCTAAGTAAAGTGATATGGGAAGGGTTTAATTATGAAGGAGCTGTACCTAAGATCGATGATGAAGTATACCCAACAATTAAACATGCCTGGCTAAATTATAACCGTCATATCTGTAGTGTTGTGATTGCCCCTGATGGGACTTACGCTTCATTTTGTGGTTTTTGGTATGATAAGAAGACCCAAACAGGATACTTAGAACC
>JAEYWQ010000003.1 GCA_023428885.1 Bacillota bacterium | reverse complement strand
GAGATTATGTAATATGAAGCTAGCTGTAATTTTTGATATGTTTGAAACCTTAATTACACACTATAATAGCCCATTATATTTTGGCACTCAGATGGCAAAGGACACAGGAATCCCAGAGGACGAATTTCAATCACTTTGGCGTCCAACGGAGTATGAACGAACGATAGGAAAGTTATCATTGGAGGAAACATTGGAGACGATTCTGAGAAAGAATCATTGCTACTCCCAAGCACTATTAAAGGAAATTGTAGAAAAACGCACTGCAGCAAAGGAAGAGTGTTTTAGAAACTTACATACTGAAATTATTCCTATGCTTTCCACATTAAAGAAAAAAGGATATTTGGTAGGATTGATTAGTAACTGTTTTTCTGAGGAAGCGCAAGTAATACGGGAAAGTGAATTATTTCCATACTTTGATGCTGTCTATCTATCTTACGAACAGGGAATTCAAAAGCCAGATGAGGAGATTTTCCATAGATGTATGAATGAATTAGATGTGAAGGCAGAAGAATGTGTCTATGTAGGAGACGGAGGCAGCGATGAATTGGAGACTGCTAGACAACTTGGGATGGAGGCAGTTCAAGCAGCCTGGTATTTAAAAGAAGGAACAAGTCAACCGTCTAAGCGAAAACAGGACTTCATGCAACTAGATAGACCACTTGATGTACTGAATATTGTGAATGCACACTTGCAGTGAATTGGAAACTGTGTAGTGTGCATTTTGAGTATCCCTTACTCGTAACGATATAAAATATTTATATTAAACATGCAACCAAACTTAAAAAATCTTGCTATATAGAGTGAAGACCTTTATTCATAAATCAGAGGAAAGGAGATTGTGAATGGATGATGTGCAAATAGTAGAATTGTATATGGATCGTGATGAACGTGCCATTGAAGAAACAGCTACTCGATATGGAGCACAATTGAATCGAATATCCTTTCATATCGTAGGTAATCAATCAGATGCCGATGAATGTGAGAATGATACCTATTTCTCAGCTTGGAAGCTGATTCCACCCCATGAGCCAAAGGAGTATTTGTTTGCATTCCTTGCAAGAATCATTAGAAATAAGTCATTCAATATATGCAAAAGCCGCAAGACCCAAAAACGCAGTATGATACTGGTGGAGTTGACCAAAGAGATGGAAGAATGTATTCCTTCGCCAAACTCCCTGGAAAGCAAGCTTAGTGCTGAAGATATTGGGAAAATTATCAGTTCATTTTTAAGAAGTGAGAAGGCTGAGTCAAGAAATATCTTTCTTAGACGCTATTGGTTTGCTGATTCTATTAGTGATATCTCTGCTCTTTATCATATCAGCGAGAGTAAGGTGAAATCCATGTTGTTTCGCACAAGAAATAAGTTGCGAGAGTATTTGAGAAAGGAGGGCTTTCAAGATGAATGGTAATGAATTGCTTGAGAAGATAGAAGCAATTGATGTTGACTTGATACAAGAGGCTGCAGATATCAAAGGTAAGAAAAAGCAAGTAAACTGGGTGAAGTGGGGGATTACGGCTGCATGCATTGGACTTCTTTGCCTTGGTGTTATTCAAATGAGCAAACTACATCAGAGATCAGGATCAAATGGACCGATTGATCTTGGAGACAAGGTTAGACAAGAAAGCAGTAAGGGTGTAAATGTTCCTGCCATTCAACTTCCTGAGAATACAAACGGAGCAGCAATGGAAATGATCGCATTGATTGTCTATGATGGCAGAATCTACACCCAATCCACTTTTTATGAAGGCAATCAGGCGATTCAAGTTTCTTCCTTGGTTGGAGATTACTTAGGCTATGCTAAGGGAAACATTGATGAATGGTCTAGCCAGGATGAATACACAGTAGAGTTTGCAAGCACAGTCCCAGGTAAGTTTTATAAAGTGGAAGGTTATGACATTAAGTTTCGGATTTGTATGAAAGAGCAATACGAAAATGAAGACGGTAGTATTACAGAGTATGTTTCTTTTTATGACAATTTAAATGGTATTAGCTTAGAAAAAGGAAGAGATTTGTTTGTGGATCGACTTAAGCTTACGAATGGTTGGGATAGTGTTAAGTATCAAGAACATCATAACTGGGATAATGGTTGGCCAAATTATGAGTATCATGAGTTGGCTGATGTCTCGGAGACAGATTTGGATACTTTTCTAGATGAATTGTACTCGTCCGATTTTGTTGATTTAGGAAATTCAGATATCTACGACGCGGAACAAGGACATTTATATTTCTACATGAAGGATGGAACACAAGTACCACTTCGTTTATTTGATGGAGGATATGTTGGCTACCAACCATTGGGATGGGTTTTTGTAAAAATGCCTGGAGAGGCATTCGATAAAATCTATCATGCAATTCAACCATAATCAGTGAAAGAAAACAAGGGGATAGTTCCGTTGTCACACTGATATGTGATAACAGAACTGTCCCCTTGTCTTCAAATAATGATAAGAAAATCCTAGTAAGCATGAAGAAACAAAGAATTGGGTTTTGTATTAGCATATTACTAATAAATCTTATTCTTTTTAACTATACTTCCAATCGAATTATTCGTGTTAATTTCTTGCTTTAATTTACAATCTTTTATGATATTCTCCTTAATTGTCGCCTTATTTGCGCCATATACAAAGATGCCCCGGTTATTTAAGCTTGAGCTTGTTTTTCCGGTGATCTTGTTATTCAATATCTTTGCACTGTTACTTTTCAAATTAACAGCAATACCATTATCAGCAGAACGGACGACGGTGTTGGTAGTAATGGAACAATTGATACTTTCGTTATATAAGAAAATGCCATTCTTAGCTGCATCCTTTACCGTGTTCTTATATGCAGATGATTTACTAGATGCTGAGAAACCAATACCACCAGAGGAGCTACCTGCTTTTCCAGGCCAAGATAGTTTATTGTAATTCACTTTGCTACCATTAGATTTATCTACATAGATTCCATGACTGGCTGTTTTCGTAATAGTGTTGCTAGTTATATAAGCTTCTGGTGAGTCGGAAGTATAGACCCCCATTCGTTTTGTATTATTAATTTTATTCTTCTTAATTAAGACACCTTTGAGTGGTCGGTTTTTACTTCCCATAATACGGATACCGTCACCCCAGATTAAGGAGTTGCCAGATTTATATTGATGTATGTTCTTAATGATATTACCCTCTATCACAATGTTATAGTTAGAAGGTAGAGTTTCCTTAACTGTTCCAGGAAGTGAATCCATATAATGTCCTTGCTCATCATCAATATAGGTATAGGCTAAGACACCTACGCTTGCATTGCTTATTACATTATTACTAATAAGTAAATTAACGTAGTTATATGCTTTAATGGCAGCTTCGTCCACGTCATGAATGTTATTGTTGGTTATTGTAATGTTTTTATGGAAAACACCCTTTACAGAGGAGTGAGATCCAATAGCTCTTGGGTAATTGTAGATCTCGTTATTAGATATCATAATCCCATCGCAGGCTAGGTCATCATAATGTAGATAGCTTCCTTGCATCGAAGGAACTAAGACATCATCATGGACAATATCCAATTGAATTGCTTCTTTCGGCCAAATCCCGCTATAGCCATATAATTTGCATCCATCGATTTTAGAATTCTTAACTCCAGCAAACAAGATTAATTTACTACCTTCTGGTACGTTGCAGATTGTTGCATTCTGAATCGTTATGTCAGTAGCATGGATAAAGCGAAAACTTTCTGTTCCCTTAGTTGCATTCCCAGAGTCCCAGATGCCACCCTTGATTGTAATATGAGAAGACGCTGTATAACCACCTTTGTCATTCGTCAAATCGTTTGCTATCATAGAACCTTTTTCGTGATTTTTAATAAACCTTGCATCAGGAGCAGCGAGGATGGTGGTATTGGAATAGATTCTGAGTTCTTTATTCAGATAATACTGACCTGATGGGATTTGAATGGTCAAATTATATTCATTCAATTTATTGTAATCCAGAAGATTCTGGAGTTCAGTAGAAGTAGAATCTGCTGGAAGAAATAGTACGTTGTTGGTTCTTTCCGCCGCAAATACATTATTACTGTTATGACTAATTAATATATTAGTAAAGATAATGCCCAGCAAGCTAAGAAAGAAGATAAGAATGTTTTTTGATTGTGTTCTCATTGGTTATCCTCCGTATGTATATAAGCTTTTGTCGAATGTCTAGTTTGATTATATTATATATTTTATTATAATGTAAGCTACTAAAATTTTCCGTATATACTATGTATACATCCCATTATGAATCAAAATTGACGGCACTTTAACACTGTAATTAGATATTGACAGTAAAGCATATTTATGTTTTAATGTCATAAAGGCTATGATAAAGAGAAGTAATGTAAGAGGTCGTTTGCAGTGAGTGTGGGAGAGTGGAAACCACATAATAGAGATTACATGAATAACACTTTGGAGCCGCAATCTGAACGCACAAGCTAGTAGGTGATGCCGTTTTCTATGCGTTAAATGGAGAGGCTTTATTAGAAGCTAAGAGGGATCGGATAGTCCGATAAAATAGGTGGTACCGCGGGTTACAGTTGCTCGTCCTATACATTAGGCGAAGTCAACTGTTTTTTATTTCATTGGAAATTTCTTATAATTTCAATCAAATAAAAGGGCACTACGTGCCAAGATGCGCACCTCGCGGAGTGGAATGTGTTGCGTTAGGAATTTATTCCTTTGAAACCCGCTCGGGCGCGAAAGTGTCTGCAAGCAGACACTTTGTTCTTAGAAGGAGGAGGATAAGTTTATGCGTAATTATGAGATTACAGGTTATGAGAGCAAATTATCAATCAAAGACACGCAACGTGCGATTAAAGTGGTGAAAGATGGATTTCAAACAAGGTTTGCAAAAGTAATGAATCTGGATCGTGTTACTGCTCCGCTTATGGTAGAACATGGAAGCGGTATCAATGACGATTTGAACGGAGTGGAGCGTAAGGTAGAATTTACGATTAAAAATGCAGATAAAACAGTTGAAATCGTACAATCACTAGCAAAATGGAAGAGAATGCAGCTTCATCGTTTTGAATATAAAAGAGAATCAGGTATTTACACTGATATGAATGCAATTCGTAGAGATGATGATATGGATAACACCCATTCCATCTTCGTTGACCAATGGGACTGGGAAATGGTCATTGAGAAAGAGGATCGAACCATTGAGTATCTTAAGAGTGTTGTTCGTAAAATCGTTAAAGTGATCAGTGAGGTTCAAAC
>JAEYWQ010000427.1 GCA_023428885.1 Bacillota bacterium | reverse complement strand
GCCCAGAATGTCCTGAACAAGAATCTCAAATTATTCCGATTCCAGTTCCTATACCAATACCAGTTGTTTCTGAAACCAGACAATGTCCTATCTGTGAAGAATGTTTAGTTACACCAGGTATTATCTTTGGTATAATTTGTGAATGTGGATGTTGCAAAGCTCACCAGTGGGAAGTAATGCTTTATTGCGTGGATGATCATGAAAAAACCTTATTATACTGTGAGCAAGTCTGCGAGTATTTTAATTTTGTTGTCCCATATCATGGCTGCTATCTATTAACAGTCTGCCCTACTAGAAACTATAGATTCTGCTGTGTATGTAAGCCAAAAGTAATTTTAAAGAATGTTGGTGTATCTGAATTCATACTTGATTGTTAATAAATGTTTAAAACCAAGTGTCTGCAAAGCAGACACTTGCGCGCCCGAACAGGTTGCCTAGCAACATATTCTGCTCTTTAAGCTGCGCATTCTAGCACGTAGTAAAAGGAGTGTTGTCGCGCAACACTCCTTTTTCCTTCAATTACTTCATTTTAATATATAGCTCATTTGCTTACCTGCTTTGATCAATTGCTTAAGCACGGTATGTTCTTGAGCTCTTTACAAATCCTACGATGCTTTCTCCAATACAAATTGCAATAATAATGATTATACATATCCATCTACTTCTTTCCGACCACTCCAATACCGCCTTAGTTGAAGTATTAAATAATTTAGCGGCTTCCTTAAAGAATCCATCATGAAACAGTGAATTGTCATATAGTATTACCGCAAACATAACTGCAAACAGTAAATTATTGATCGTATTTCCTATTGCCATAAAAATACTCCAATTACTCTTTAAGTACTGCCAGATATAGATTCCCAGTTGAAGAAAAGCTATCACAAGTATAATTGGCATATAAGTCTGCAATCGGTCTAGATCAAATAAAGGAGTTGCATTCATAACTCCATTACTATCTTTGATATAAATTGCTATCAACTGTGGTTGAAAATATAAAACTGCGGTAAAGAGTACTGTCATAAAAATTGAGAAAATTGTTTCCCCACGGGATATCTTACCTTTTCCATTCACAGGTATCTCTGGAAGATCCTCAGGTTTCCATTGATCCTTCGAAAATGGCATACGTCCATCCTCTACTCCACTTCTTTCAATAATAAAGAAAATCAAAGTAACCCAAAAGAAAGCTTGTAGTGCTCCTTCTACTCCTGCTGCGATAACAGAGCCTATGAGATCTGTGATACTCTTCACGTAATTAATCTCTATTGGTAAGTCCACTCCCAGTTAATGATTGATATCCCAATAAATACAGCAATGCAGATACCTACGACCATCTTAAGTATTGATATATATTGATCATAAAAGACTGGACCAACTAAATATCTCTTCTTTGGATTATATTCACTCGCTAGTTTGGATGGACTACCAAACTTTAGAAGTACCTGCTTTATCTCTTGGTCAGTAGCTTCTTCTGGTAACATATCTTCAATATTGCTGTAAAGTTCCTTACTGACATCTGCTCGAATATCTTCTGGTAAATAACGTGTAACTGCATATACATAACGGTCAATTTGATTCATTCTTCTCCCTCCTTAAATAAATCTATTAATAAATTTGACATCGATTTCCACTCTTCTTTTAATCTTTCGTATACTACTTTTCCTTGATCGCTTAACTTATAAAATTTTCGCGGTCTGCTTTCACTTGTGTCCCATTCACTAATTAATAACTCTTGTTTTTCTAATCTTCGTAATAGAGGATAAAGTGTTCCTGCTTCAATTGGAACTTTCTTTTCTTCTAACTTTTGTACCAGCGAGTACCCATACTCCAAATCATTCAGTTGGCTTAATACCAAGAGAACCATAGTACCTCTTTTTAGTTCCACGGTTAAGGAACTTACTATCTCATCAATCGAATTCATCTGATCACCTCACACTTACATTATACTGTACGTCATACACTATTGTCAATATCATATTATTATTAATATTAAATTATTTTTTGTTGTGTTTAAGTCACATAAGATTATTCATTAAAATCAAAGCATACGTCTCGTAAGGGGACAGGTAAGGTGTCACACAATGAGTGCGACACCTTACCTGTCCCCCTGTCCTAAACTAACGTTTCTTCTGCCTATTTCCAATCAGATGATAATACTCATCCTCTTCACTTAACTTACCAATTGCCTTTTTATAATAAAGCATATTCATAAAAATTAATACCGATAAGGTAAATAAGAAAAATGCTCCTGTCAATAATAAAATAAACATGAGTGCAATAGATAAACAACTAACTCCAATCACCAAGATAACAAAGACTGGCAAAGCAAGTTGTGGTTTTATGATAACACTAATCATCACTTCGATGATATCAACCCTTTCGCTGACAAAGGTATAAAAACCTGCTATATACAGTATTAATAACAATAGTATCACAGTTATCGCAAGGCAGATAACGGAATAGATAAAGTTATCGGAATTCATTGCATTTAACATCCCTAAAACATTTAAAATCATTATGAAGTTTATCGGGACAAACTTCATTAGTTTCAATGAACCCTTCAAATACCGAACGTAAGTCATAACAATACTATTATTTATGTCAAGTTTCTTATAGAGGTAATCTTTACAGATCATAAGGCCAGCTGCTAGAGCAGGTAGCATTAGTAATGTTCCTGTAAGATAAATCGTACCAAAGCAGAGAATACTTGTAAAGAATACGATGTGAATCGCTGATAAAATCTTGTAAAAAAGGTTTTCTCTAATCATGACTTAATTGCACCCGACAATCCATAGAAGATATATTTCTGTAGTAGTATATAAACAATTGCAATTGGAATAACACCCAATAAAATAGCAGCGGATACGATTTCGAATGGAGTTGCGGTATTTCCAAAGAAATCATAAAGAGCAACGGTAAAGGTGGTTACATCCTTTTGTAAGTACAAGTTTGGAATATAGAAATCATTATACATAGAGATACCATTCAATATGATGAGTGTGGTACATGCTGGCTTTAATAAAGGAAAGATGATCTTTCCATAGATAGTAAAATAATTCGCTCCATCGATTAAGGCAGCCTCATCCAGATCTCTTGGAATGGAAACCAGTAAGTTAAGCATGATGTAGATTCCTACTATGGTTACACCAGAATATAGAATAATTACACTAAGGATATGATTTACTAAGCCCATACTATAGATGATTTTAAACACTACAGTCTGGGTAGTAACTACGGGAATGAACATGGTTAGGGTAAACAAGGTTTTCACAATTTTTTTTCCAATGAAATCAAAACGATTCAGCACATAAGCCACCATAGTTGTAAACATAACTTGAATAGCTAAGGAAATAGCGATAATCTCAGCTGAGGTTAACAATGCCTTTCCTAAATTACCAACACGAATTGCATATTTAAAATTGTAAAAGTTTAACCAGTTCTTTGGTGGTGTAAGTACTCCTGTGGCTGAATATTCCGCACCTGTCTTAAATGCCATATAAACTAATGGCACCACAGGAATGATGACAAATAGGACAGAACAAAACAAGAAGATATAGCGTAAGAATTTATAGAGTTTACTTTCTCGAATCATTGTTAGTTCTCTCCTTTCTTAGTAACAAAATTCTGTAGACCAACAGCAATTAACACTATGAAAAATACCATAATAGATAAAGCGGCAGCAAAACCAACTCGATTATCAGAGAATGCACTTTGATTGATCTGGATAACCGGAGTTACCGTTCCATTCGCTCCATTCATCATAATATAAGGAATTTCGTATACTTGGATAGAACCAGAGATACTAAGTAATACATTTATAAATAATACATTACGGATGGATGGAATTGTTATGTAACGTATTTCTCTCCATTTCGTACATCCATCCACGGCTGCTGCTTCAAATAATTCCTCTGGGATTGTCTGTAGAGCCCCAAAAAACATAATGAAATTCATACCATAATATCTCCAGATACTGATGGAGGCAATGGACGGATTCACTAGCTTCAAAGAATCCAGCCAGCGCTGTGTTAGTTCGCCTAGTCCGATAAAATCTAAGATTAGGTTTAATGTACCTGTGTTGTTAAAGAAAATAATAAATATTGTTGATACAATAACACCGTTTAACAGATATGGAATTACAAGAATTCCTTTAAAAATATTTAAACCACGGAATTTACCATTAACAAATACCGCCAAGGCAAATGCGAAAATTAGCTGTGGTATGGCTACGATCATATACCACAAGCAGTTTTTAAAGATACTAATATATTGTGGATCAGTAAAAAGTCGCTTATAGTTCTTTAAGCCATAATTAAACCACTCAACTTCTCCTGTTCCCCTCCAATTGGTAAAACTTAATAGTACATTAAAAATAATAGGAATATAGGAGAATACAAGCAGATGTATCAAGGGTAATGCTAAAAATAATATAATGAGAATGTTTCTACT
>JAEYWQ010000401.1 GCA_023428885.1 Bacillota bacterium | reverse complement strand
CTTTGAAGAGTCTCCTCAATGCCATCTTTATCTTTTCTATGATAAGCACCCATAATTAAGTTTTCCAGAACAGTAAGTTCTGCAAAGATTCTTCTTCCTTCTGGTACATGTGCCATACCAAGAGATACAATGTTGTGTGCTTTTGTTTTAATTAAATCGTGACCTTCAAAATCAATGCTGCCACTCTTTGGCGCTACTAAACCAGTAATTGTATGAAGAATAGAAGTTTTACCAGCTCCATTTGCTCCAATCAAAGCGATAACTTCTCCCTGGTTTACTTCAAACGAGATGCCTTGAATCGCCTGAATGACACCATAATACACTTCTAAGTCTTTTATCGTTAACATTGCCATACTATCACCTTTACCTTTCTTCTTTACTCACCAAGGTATGCGGTAATAACCTCAGGGTTATTCAAAACCTCAGCTGGTGTACCGTGGGCCAATTCTGTACCAAAGTTTAGAACTAAAATCTGCTCGCAGATACCTGCCACAAGCTTCATATCATGTTCTATTAATAGTATGGTGATATCATACTTATCTCGAACCAGTCGAATGGTATCCATCAGCTCTGCTGTTTCGTTTGGATTCATACCAGCAGCTGGCTCATCTAAGAGAAGAAGCTTTGGATTCGTGGCAAGTGCTCTAGCGATTTCTAGCTTTCTTTGCTTTCCATAAGGAAGGTTGGAAGCTAAGAAATCTGCCTGTCCATCCAAGTCAAACACTTTCAGGATATCAAGTGCCTTCTGATCCATCTCTTTTTCTGCTTTAAAATAACTAGGTAATTTAAAAAGCCCTGTAAATAAGGAGTATTTCACCTGATGATGGAGTGCTACTTTCACATTATCAAGCACTGTCATTTTCTTAAACAATCGAATATTCTGGAATGTTCTTGCAATTCCAGCCCGATTAATCTCTGCCGGTTTTTTTCCAACTAACTTCATTCCATCCAGGGTGATGTAACCATCCGTTGGTTGATACACACCTGTTAATAGATTAAAGAAGGTTGTTTTACCTGCTCCATTAGGACCAATTAAACCAAATAACTGCCCTTTTTCTATATTTAGATTCACATCATCTACTGCACGTAAGCCACCGAAAGAGATTCCTAAATTCTTTACTTCTAATAATGCCATCTTAGTTCTCTCCCTTCTGTTTTGCTACGTTTGCTCTTGTAACAAACCCTTTTAACTTATCGCGCAGGTTACTTGAATTCACAATCATAATAATAATTAAGGCTAATGCATAAGTAATCATTCTGAAGTTACCAAAGGCTCTTAAGTACTCTGGTAATACAGTTAATATAATTGCTGCAATTACAGAACCCTTGATACTACCCATACCACCAAGTACTACGAATACTAAGATATCAATGGATAGATTGTAATCAAAATAAGTAGGTTGAATGATTCTTGAATTATGAGCATATAATACGCCTGCAATTCCTGCAAAGAAGGCTGCTATCGTAAATGCAAGAATCTTAAATCTGGTTACTGGAATACCCATAGCTTCCGCTGCAATGTAATTCTCTCGAATTGCAAAGATTGCACGACCGTGTCTTGAATTTCTAAGATGCATGGAAACAAAGATCGTAAGCACAACAAACACAAACACCAATTTATAATTGGAGTAGGTCGGAATCTTCTTAATACCTGCTGGTCCGCCTAAAAAATCCATAGAGTTAATGATGGAACGAATAATTTCACCAAATGCTAAGGTTACAATTGCTAAGTAGTCACCACGTAAACGCAGAACAGGCATACCAATTAATACACCAAAGATAGCTGCCATAATCCCACCTGCTACCATTGCAATCACCATTACCAAGATGGAATCCATATTAGGGTTAGTGGTAGTGATAAAAGCACCGGTATAAGCTCCTATTGCCATAAAACCTGCATGACCAAGAGATAATTCCCCTAAAAATCCTGTGGTAATATTTAAGGAAACCGCTAGGATAATGTTGATACCTACTGGGATAACCAATGCAGTATATTGTCGATTTAACACTTTATTGTCAACTAAATAGGATAATAGCATATAGATGGCAATAATACTTACTAGGTATGCTACCACTATGAGAATGTTATTTAAACTTTTCATTTCTTTTTTTGGAGTCGTTGCTGATGTTTTCCCCATTCTCTTCACCTACACTTTCTCGATCCGGTTCTTGCCTAATAAGCCGGAAGGTTTCACTAATAGAACAAGAACAAGTACTCCGAATACAATTGCATCAACAAGTTCTGAGTGCCAGCTCTTCGCAAAGCTTTCGATGATTCCTAGCAAGATACCACCAAGCATTGCACCAGGTACAGAGCCAATTCCACCAAGAACCGCTGCTACGAAGGCCTTGATACCTGGAAGAGCTCCTAAGGTAGGCTTTAAGGATTCGTATTGACTTAGATATAAGATACCTGCAATTGCAGCAAGTGCTGAACCAATCGCAAAGGTAATTGAAATTGTGCGATTTACATTAATACCCATTAACTGTGCTGCCTGTTTATCCTCTGAAACGGCTCTCATTGCACGTCCCATCTTCGTCTTTTTGATAAATAAAGTTAATGCAACCATGCAGATTGTTGTTACTATTAAGGTGATCACTGTGATTCCCTGAATAACAACTCCTCCAATCTTGATTGGTTCAATCTTAATAATTGAGGCAAAGGAGATTGGTGTTGCATCAAAGATTAATAGGGCTAAGCTTTGTAAGAAAAAGCTCACACCTATAGCTGTAATTAATACCGCCAAGGAAGGTGCTTTTCTAAGAGGTTTATATGCTATCTTCTCAATTGTAATACCGATGACTGCACATATAATAACAGTCAAAATAACTGCTGCTAAAGCAGGCATCTTCACTTTATCAACCAATACATAAAGAGAATATGCACCTACCATAATGATATCACCATGTGCAAAGTTAATCATCTTTGCTATTCCATAAACCATGGTATAACCAAGCGCAATTAATGCAAAAATGCTGCCTGTTTGTAAGCCATTGATTAATTGTTGTAAAAACTCATTCATACCTTCACCTCACTTAAATTGGTTAGACAACGAAACGCTTCGCTTGTCTCAGAACAACTCGCCATCATGGTTCTGCGTCAAGCGAAGAGTTTCGTATTGATATTCATTAGCATTTCCTTTGAAATAAAAAATAATAAACAAAACTCCGGAACGCTAAACAAGCGTTCCGGAAAACATATATCAATACGAATGTAACATTATCTTGCTACATACTGACCGTCCTTGATCACAATGTACTTTGCACCTTTATTTGGTTCACCATCAGCACTAAATGTTACGTCACCAGTAATACCATCTACAGAGATCTGAGTCATTGCTGCAATTAAATCAGCACTTTCTATGGAAGCTGCTTTCTCTAATGCGGCTTTGAATACATATACAGTATCATAACCATCTGCTGCGAACTGATCTGGTGTTGCATTGAATTTTGTCTGATATTCTTTCACAAAAGCCTGGATTGCTGGGTCCTCATCTGTAGCTAAGAATGGACTTAAGAAGATAGCACCTTCTAATGCAGTTGTATCGCTAGATTGAGCGATTACACCATCCCAACCGTCAGATCCTAAGAATGGAAGGTTCATACCAAGTGCTTTTGCCTGTGATGTAATATAGGCTGCATCGTTATAATATGCAGGAACGAAGATTACTTCAGCATCTGTTGCCTTAATCTTAGTAAGCTGTGTATTGAAATCATTTGCATCTGTTACGAAGGATTCTGTTGCCACAATAGTTGCACCATTAGCAGTTGCCTGCTCTGTGAATGCATTCATAATACCTGTGCTGTAATCATCAGAGTTATTATAAATAATTGCTATCTTAGTATAACCTAATTCTTTTGCAAGATCAGCAATTGTTACACCTTGGAATGGATCGGTAAAGCAAAGACGGAAAGCATTCTCGAATTCTGTAATATCAAGAGCGGAACCAGATGGAGTAATCTGTAGGATACCATCTGCATAAGTAGAACTTGTAATTGCTAAACAAGCACCTGAAGTTACTGTTCCTAATATTACCTGTGCACCCCAGTCCATAACAGTATTGTAAGCTGTTAAGGCTTTATCTGGACTAGCTTCGTCATCAACGAAATTCATTTCAAATTTATATGTTGTGTCACCAACTTTAAAACCGCCTGCAGCATTGATTTCATCAATGGCAATTTGAGCACCGTTCTTTACGGATACACCATAAGAAGCAGCTCCACCAGTTAAAGGACCGATCGCACCAATTTTAAAGGTTTTTGCTTCCTCCGCACCAGCTTGGGTAGTTGGCGTTGTTGATTTATCACTTGTCTCTTTTGTTCCACAACCTGTTAATGATGCTACTAACATACTAGCGGCAAGACCTAAGCTTGCAATTTTCTTCAAACTTTTTCTCATAACTTTCTCCTCTTTTCTTATTAGTTTATACATAACAGTACCACCATAGTTTCATGGTAGCTATTCACAACTAAAGCACATTAATACTTAGCTACTTTACATTGTTAAAGCAGTACAGTTACAAAAGAAGACGTCAAAAAAGAAATATTCCCTCCTCCTTTGGACGCCTTTTTTTATGGTTTATATCATACTATCGGACTAAGTATTTGTCAAGTCCCCACCGCATTTATCGCAAAACTCTAACCCCTCTAGGGTAAGACCTCCACAATCCGGGCATATTATCTTCTCTGGCATGATTTCACGCTCTAAGATTTCATACTCTCCATTGATCATTCCATCACTTTCCTGTGATGGTTCTTGGATAACTTTGCTACTATGCTCTGAGTTAATTGAGTCTTTTTTTATTGTCTGTACTGGTTCCAATTTTACACTGTTTTGTTTTCGATCCATCTCCAGCACATCTACCTGTTTTTTGGGTAGTCTGCGAAGAAGCTTATTAATCAGTGTCATATCTCTCCTCTTTTCTACGCTACTTTCCTGAATAAGATTATTGACTGATAATCCAGAAAGGACCACCAGCTGCTGCCCAAGATCTTGCATCAGTGATTAATTGTGAAAGCTCCCAGGTCTTATTGGTATTCTCTTCGCTGTTTGGATCAGCCACATAAACTAATCCTTCTTCATTGACACCCGTGAATACAATAAAATGACCACTCTTGGTAAAGCTTCCTCCGCCCATGAGAGCGACCACCATATTACCATTCTCCAGGG
>JAEYWQ010000293.1 GCA_023428885.1 Bacillota bacterium | reverse complement strand
ACGATCAGAAAACAATGCGAAAAATAATACCGCGATTGAAGAAGCCATGATAATATTTGGCATATAAATAACTGTTTTGAAAAATCCAGTACATTTCAATTTTAATCTAAGGTCTGTAAACCAAAGTGCAAATAATAAAGCAAGTAATATCTGTGGGATAAAACCAATAAACCAGATGATTAAGGTATTCATTAACGTTTTTAAAAACAAACCCTCAAAAACTGCTTTATAATTATCTAAACCAACGAAGTTAGGTCCAATGATATTCAAACCACTTCGATAATTTTCAAAGAAACTATTATAAAATGTTGAAATTAATGGATATAAAGAAAATATAAGGTATGTCAAAAAGAAGGGTGCAATGAAAATATAGCCCCATTTTGCATAGCTTACGCGTGATTTTCCTTTAAAAGATGTCGATCTAGCCATGTCTTCACCTTACATATTGTAGCATTCACCACAAAACCCTTTCTTAAAGTTAGAAGTAATTTGAGAAGAATCGGAGGTAGTGACAATCTAGTCACTGTGGTTCTAGTGAACCCTTACACACAAAGAATCCTTAAAACAAGCATCTTTTGCGTTACACATCATAACTTATTGTTACTTGAGCTTCATAAAGTACAGGACGAAGTAATCCTCGCCCTGTACATTCATCAAGATACTAATTATCTCTTTAAGTCAGGATACTTAGTTAAAGCATCTGTATAGAAGTTCTCAAGTGCAGTAGCCTTATCAACGGTGCCCTCAAAGTAATCTTTCATAGCGCCCTGGAAGGATTCATTAAGACCCTGATCATATGGAGTTGTGTTGCTCATATCAATCTTATTAGCTGCATCAGATAATAAGCTTAAGTGATCCTGTCCGCCTAAGAAAGCTGATTGATAACCACCAGCAACGATTTCAGCAATCGCTGCTTTGTTGTTAGTGTAATCGTCTTCGCCGTTAGTAATTGCTTTTGCGATTTCTTTATCACAAGTTAATTTTCTCATGATATCTGCTACTAAGTTAGCATTGTCTGTTCCCTTAGCTGCACAAATCCAAGTTCCACCCCAGTAGAATGACTGTGGTCCATAGCAAGCTGCCCAATCTGCGAAAGATCCATTGCCTTTTTCATACTTACCACCATCTGCTGTAGATGTTGCAAGTGAGTAGTCACGCATAGTGAACGCAATACCCCAAGTTGAATAGAAGTAACCAAATACAGTACCAGCTCCGCCTAGTCCAGCGCCCCACTCTGGAGACCAAAGTGAAGTTTTAGCATTGTAACCATTGTCAGTATAAGCCTTAGTTTGATCTACCCATCTCCAAATATTATCATCGATCTGGATTGTGTTGTTTTCGTCAACCCACTTCTTAGTAACATTGTTAGAGAAAGTTCTGTAAGCATCGTCATAACCAGAAAGCATAGTGTATTTTCCACCAGATACTTCATTAACTTTAGCTGCTGCTGCATCGAACTTATCCCAATCGCTTAATAATTCCTGAACCTTAGCTGGGTCATCAGTTCCGAATACTTCCTGAGCCATTGATCTTCTATAGATAAAAAGACCAGGAGTTGCTTGCCATGAAAGTGCCTTTAAAGCACCAGTAGAATCTGTTGCAATAGAGTTTGTATACTGATATTGCTCAGCGATGTCAGCATCAGTAATACCAAGATCTTTTACATTCATAGTGTAATCGGAGTTAACATACTTAAGAGCATAGTCAGCTTCGATTAAGAATAAGTCGATCTTCTCAGTTGCAGATTCTTGGCCCAAAAGACCTTCATCTAACTTGTTCTGATAAGCATTGTCTGCACTTGGAGTCATAACCCAATTGACTTCAATTCCATCAAGCATAGTTCCAGCATTAGGAACATAATAAGAATTAAAACGTTTTTGGAATTCGTCATTCCAGCAATAGATTGTTAAAGTCTTACCAGTATCTTCAGTTTTTGTAGCAACTGGAGTATCTTCTGTTTTACCAGTATCTTTGCTTCCAGTAGTCTCAGTTTTTTTACCAGTGTCTTTGCTACCAGTATCGGTAGAATCTTCGCTCTTTTTGCCACAGCCTGCGAACATAGCGCATACCATAGTCAAAGAAAGAGCAACTGCTAAAGCTTTTTTCATTCTTCTCATAATATAATACCCTCCTTTTAATTTGCACTATATATGTAAATATATGAATGCCGTAAAGAAATCCTACTCAGCCTCTTAGCTTTGTAGATATATGCCCGCAAAGTACAAATAACCACTTTGCTGCATAAGATTCAAGAATAGCGAAACCTAGGTTAATCTGTGGTCCCTGTCATAGATAGATTCCTTTTTCTTGCCACGGAGCCACCTTGGATCAATTTCACTTTCAAAAAGACATTATCAATTGATGTTGACATCGGATTCTCAATTAGACTAATCAACTGTCTTGCAGCTTCAGTTCCTATCTTATCCGTATCCTGTCTGATTGTTGTTAACTTAGGCTCTAAAGCCTGGGCTAATGAAATACCATCGTAACCTGCTACTGAGATGTCCTCTGGAACTTTTAGTCCGTTGCGTCGTATTGCGTTCATAACTCCTAGTGCTGAATAATCATCAGGAGCAATGATGCAGGTCGGAGGCTTAGGTAATTCTAATAGTCTCTGAGTTAAAACATCTGCACTATCCGCGTCACGATATACCCCTTCCAAGATATAATCTCGAGGAATTGTGATTTTATTCTCATGTAACACCTGATAAAAACTCACTAAACGATTATGTGTTACAGAGGAATTAGTCCCATGAATAAAAGCAATATTGGTATGACCTTGATCAATTATGTACTGTGTTAGTTGTCGCATACCATCCATGTTATCTGATAGAATGGAAATTGCTTCATTAAAAACATGATCAATTACTACCACTGGTAATTTTGAATTCACTACATCCAGCACTTCTTTTTCTGTGAAGTCTGCACAAGCAATACAAACACCATCGAAATTACGATATCTGCAATGTTCCAAGAAAGACATCTTGCGATCACCAATGTTATGCTCAATGAAATTAATATCATAACCTTTGCTCGTAGTATATTCATTAAAAGATGCTAGTATATGAGCAAAGTATTCATTCCTTAAACCATGATTAAACATTGTTGAAAACAAAACTCCGAGATTGTAAGTCTTCTTCATCTTTAATGCTCTTGCATTAGAATCTGGGAAATATCCAATCTCAGTTGCTACCTTTAGTATATTTCGTTTCGTTTCGTCACCGATATCCTTATATCCATTGAGCGCTTTGCTTACAGTGGATACGGACACGCCACATTTAATTGAAAGTTCTTTAATTGTTGCCATCTATTACCACCGTTTCACAGCTATATCGTTTTCGTATTTTTATTATATAGCATATTACACAATAAATCAAGCATTATTTTTAATATTATAGAAATATTTACTTTAAATTTATTTTATACCATTTTTTTCATTGTAATTTACGCATAAAAAAAGGAGAAACTTACAATTCTCCCTTGATTTTATACAATTTTTTTAGGCAAATATTTGTAGTTGAATACATACTTTCGAAAATTTCATGAATAAAAATCACAAAAACCTTTATTTATCCATTCAGTGAAACCCCTTAAACTCCTTATTTCACTGTATTTCGTAGAATTAGTTAAGTCATTAAACAACTAACGAAACTTTTCGCTAATTTCCACACTTTTTTTAATTAATGTAACTATTCACTGTATTTATTTCAATCAGAACCAATTTATTCTTGTGCTATTTGTCCATCAGATAACTTCGCATATTCTTCAAGGCATTCTTTTCCAGTCGGCTCACCTGCGCTTGTGATATCTGTATCTCTTCTGCCACTTCCATCTGAGTTTTTCCTTGAAAAAATCTTAGATTGATAATATTTTTCTCCCGTGGTGATAATCTTGACATAGCTTCTTTTAACGAAATCTCTTCTACCCAGTTCTCTTCCTTATTCTTCTTATCACTTACTTGATCCATGATATATAGCGTGTCACCACCCTCTGAATAAACAGGCTCATACAGTGAAACTGGACTTTGAATTGCATCGAGCGCTGCAACAATGTCCTCTTGACTGATGCCTACTTCAGAAGCGATCTCACAGACTGTAGGTTCCTTATCAAATTTTTTAAGTAACATTTCCTTTGCATAAATTGCTTTATATGCGGTATCCCTAAGTGACCTTGACACACGTATCGCATTATTATCTCTTAGGTATCTTCGAATCTCACCAATAATCATTGGAACAGCATAAGTAGAGAATTTCACTCCCTGTGTAACATCAAAATTATCAATTGCTTTCATCAAACCAATGCAACCAATCTGAAACAGGTCATCGACATTCTCATTACTATTCGAAAATCTTTGAATAATGCTTAAGACCAAACGAAGGTTTCCTTTGATATAGAGTTCTCTTGCTTCCCTATCCCCTTGTCGTATGCGTTCAAACAAGGCTTCCTTTTCATCTCCTTTAAGTAATGGTAATTTCGACGTATTAACTCCGCATATCTCAACCTTATAAAGAGCCATAATGAAACCTCCTAGATAAACCATATTATTATTCAGTCATAATAAAATGATTTACCAGGAGGCACATATTTATACTTGTTAAAAACTGTTAATTTTTTCTAACTTTGAGATTGCTTACCTGTCCCACTTATCACATAAGGAATTAATCTGATCAGCGAATTTCGCCAAATCTTTGTTAGCTCCGCCTTCATTGTGTTTAATTACCGTTATTAGTCTTTGTCCTGCAGCGAGCAAGCGGGCAAATACGCCAGTAGCTACTTTTGTACTATCTCTTTCTTCTATTACTCTGCGAACCGGTACACCAACTTTAATCACTTTACCTGTTACCAAATCAACACAGGTTCCAGAGAATGGTGCCATCACATCATAACCATATTCCTTTCTCAAAAGCTCTGCAAAACCTTCACAAACATGATCTTCTCCATGGACAAGAAATACTTGCTTAGGTTTTGGAGAAAATGCTTGTAACCAACGAATCAAACCCTTCTGATCTGCATGACCACTCACACCATCCAGTTTCAATATCTGAGCTTTCACGTCAATGGTCTCGCCAAAAAGCTTAACTTCTGAAATACCATCAACAAGCGCACGGCCCAAGGTACCTTGTGCTTGATAACCGACGAATAAAATTGTACTATCATTTCTCCATAGGTTATGCTTTAAATGATGCTTTATACGTCCAGCTTCACACATACCTGATGCTGAGATAATTATCTTAGGTGTTTCATTAAAATTAATCATCTTGGAATCTTCACTTGTAATGGATACCTTAAGTCCTGGGAAGGTGATTGGATTAATACCCTTACGAACTAACGCCATCGCTTCTTCATCAAAACAGGAATCCACATTCTTATTAAATATATTCGTAGCTTCGATTGCAAGAGGTGAATCTACATAAACATTAAAATTATCAAAACCCTTAATCAACTGTTCTTCTTTAATTTTACGAATAAAGTATAAGATCTCCTGGGTCCTACCTACTGCAAAGGAAGGTATTACTACGTTACCTCCACGGTTAAAAGTCATCTGAATGATTTGGGATAATTCTTTCACATAATCTGGATGCTCTCCATGGTTACGATCTCCGTATGTGGATTCCATTACTACATAATCAGCATTCGTTAAATAAGTTGGGTTTTTAATCAATGGCTGATTCAGATTCCCGATATCTCCCGAAAATACAACTCTTCTGCTTACCTCATCTTCAGTTATAGTTACTTCAATACTAGCAGACCCAAGCAAGTGACCAACATCCGTAAATCGAATCTGTATGCCTTCACATAGTAGAATCTCTTTCTGATAGTCACATGGAATAAAGTGTTTTACGACTCCAATGGCATCTTCCATATCATATAAAGGAACGTATTCTTTGGCTCCATTCCGTTTTCCTTTACGGTTTCTCCATTCAGCTTCAAACATCTGAATATGAGCGCTATCACGTAACATAATATCACATAAGTCACAAGTTGCTTTTGTTGTATATATTCTCCCTCGAAAGCCATGATTATAGAGCAATGGCAATAATCCCGAATGATCGATATGAGCATGGGTTAATAGAACATAATCAATATCCGATGTATTGAAGGGAAGTTCCTGATTCTCATAAACATCCTTCCCTTGTTCCATACCACAGTCAATTAATATGTTTTTGCCGCAAGCCTGAATACAGTGACAACTTCCAGTTACTTCATGGTCAGCTCCTACAAAGTAAATTCTCATATGTTCTCCATCCCCTTAGCATGTATATTCTTATATAATTAATTGTAACTTTCATACTATGAAAAGTCAACTTCATCGCTTTTTATTCACAACGTAACATCTCTTTTTTTAGTCGTTTGATAATTTTCTTCTCTAAGCGGGAGATATAGGATTGAGAAATACCAAGCATATCTGCCACTTCCTTTTGAGTCCTTTCATTACCATCCTTCGTGTTTAAACCAAAGCGTAATGATACTATAATCTTCTCACGATCATTTAGTTTCGACAAAGCTTTCCCTAATAATTTCTTATCTACTTCGTCTTCAATATTCTTATAGATTACATCCTCTTCTGTACCAAGTATATCAGATAACAATAACTCATTGCCATCCCAGTCCACATTCAGGGGTTCATCAATAGATACTTCTAATTTCGTTTTACTATTGCGACGCAGATACATCAGTATCTCATTCTCAATACAGCGAGAAGCGTAGGTAGCTAACTTGATATTCTTATCTCTATTAAATGTATTGATAGCTTTGATCAAGCCGATTGTTCCAATGGAAATTAAATCTTCTACGCCAACACCAGTATTATCAAACTTCTTCGCTATATATACCACAAGCCTTAAATTATGTTCCACTAAGAGCGACTTTGCGCTCATATCATCTTCAGTGCCAAGCTTCATGATTGCTTCTGCTTCATTCTTAGCATCCAAGGGTGCAGGTAGTACTTCTGCTCCACCAATATAATGGATCTCACCCTTCTTCCTCAGGAATAGTTCTTTAAAATTAGGAATCATTCGAAATTGAAATTTATTATGTATCGATATCTTCAATAACATCGGTATAGCTCCCTTCTTATTATGTCTTAAAGACCTAGCAAGTCACAATGCAATAACGCACGATATTCCTTGGTATTAAGAAAGCCGTGTTCAGATAAAGCAGCCACCACATTCCTCGTACATACCTC
>JAEYWQ010000236.1 GCA_023428885.1 Bacillota bacterium | reverse complement strand
TACCATTGAGCATGGTATGTGTTCTGTATCTTTAGGAACTTCAGGAACTGTATTCATAGCATCAGATTCTTATGCAGTTGATGACAACAATGCCCTACACTCCTTTGCTCATGCCAATGGAAAATATCATTTCTTAGGCTGTATGCTAAGTGCTGCCAGTGCAAACCGTTGGTGGATGGAAGAAATCTTAGAGACTAGTGATCATAAGACCGAACAGGCCAAGATTAGCAAGTTAGGTGAGAATAAAGTATTCTTCTTACCATATCTGTCAGGTGAGAGAACACCTCATAACAATCCATATGCAAAGGGAGCCTTCATTGGAATGTCCATGGATACTGACCGTAGCCAGATGACTCAGGCAGTCTTAGAAGGAGTTTCTTATGCATTACGTGATGCAGTTGAGATAGCGAGAGCACACGGAATTACCATTGATCGTATCCGTATCACCGGAGGCGGTGCAAAAAGTAAGCTTTGGTGTGAATTAATTGCTAATATCATGAACGTTGTTGTGGATAAAGTTGAATGTGAGGAAGGACCTGGCTTTGGAGCAGCGATTTTAGCAGCAGTTGGTTGTAAAGAGTATACATCTGTGGAAGAAGCTGCGAAAGTTTTAGTGAAGGTTACAGAGTCCATCGAACCAAAAGAAGAATTGGTTGAAAAGTATGAAGTACTTTACCAGAAATTTAGAACACTATACCCAGCATTAAAGGATGTATTCTAAATTCTATTTTGATAAATAGCCTATGAAAATCTAAGCTGGGAACAAGGGAAGTTCTCTGTCTACTTGACAGAGAGAGTTTCCTTGTTCCCAGCTTAGTTTATTAGAATTCTCAATCATTTGAAATTATGGTAAGTTAGTGTTATAATGGCAAAAGTATTTGGATAAGATACAATAATTGTGACATGATAAATAGAGATTGTTGCGTAGGGTACAAGTGAAGGATTTGTATCCTGGGAAAGAGGAAAGATGCAGGCGTATACAGGATTTGCAAATGTTTATGATACCTTTATGGACAACGTACCCTATGATGATTGGACCAACTATCTGCTTGGTTTATTAAAGGAGTATGGGGTTGAACAGCAATTGGTATTGGAATTAGGTTGTGGTACCGGAAGCATGACAAGGCGTTTGGCTGCGCATGGGTTTGATATGATAGGAATCGACTATTCTGAGGACATGCTTGAAATAGCGAGAGATAAGGATATGGAGGCTGGCTATTCCTTTGATCAGATCCTATATCTCAATCAGGATATGAGAGAGTTTGAATTGTATGGTACTGTGGCAGCAGTGGTTAGTATCTGCGACAGTATGAACTATATTACAAGTGCCGATGATTTAAAAAAAGTATTTCAACTGGTAAATAATTATTTAGACCCAAGAGGTTTATTTATTTTTGATCTTAATACCATTCATAAGTATCGGGATATTCTCGGTGATTCAACGATTGCTGAGAATCGTGAAGAGGCTAGCTTTATCTGGGAAAATTACTATGATGAGAAAGAAAAGATAAATCAATATGATATCACAATATATAAGAAAACGGATATTGAATTGGAAGATGATGATGAAGTAGGCTACCATCAAGCTTTGTATGAACGGTTGGAGGAAACTCATTATCAGAAGGCTTATGAAATAGAAGAAGTCATTGAATTAATCAAGGAAGCCGGTATGGAATTCGTCGCTGTGTATGATGCATTCACCAAGAATCCACCAAACGAGCAAAGCGAGAGAGTATATTTTATAGCAAGAGAGAAAAAACAAGAGAATAAATTGTATATCGAATGATTGATGTTATAAATAGTGTAAGTTGGATTGTAACAGATAAGATTCGTAACTATTATGGAGGTTTCGATGTCAGATTATATTGTAAGAGCAACTGCAGCAGATAACCAAATACGAGCATTTGCTTGTACTGGTCAAGGTTTAGTAGAGTTTGCAAGACAAGCGCATAATACCAGCCCTGTGGTTACTGCAGCCTTAGGACGCTTGTTAATGGGCGGAGCTATGATGGGAAGCATGATGAAAGGAAAGCAAGACCTCATAACCCTAAAGATTAAATGCGAAGGACCGATACAAGGTCTTACAGTCACTGCGGATTCCCAAGCTACTGTAAAAGGATTTGCTTATCAACCCCAAGTAAATTTACCACCAAACAAAATCGGTAAATTGGATGTGGGGGGAGCGTTAGGAGTTGGAGAACTAAGTGTAATTAAGGATCTTGGTCTAAAAGATCCTTATGTTGGACAGGTAGACTTGCAAACAGGTGAGATCGCAGAGGATTTAACATATTACTTTGCTATGTCGGAGCAAGTTCCTTCTTCCGTTGCACTTGGAGTGTTAATGAATCGAGACAATACAGTACGTTGTGCTGGTGGGTTTATTCTTCAATTACTACCATTTGCTTCAGAAGAGGTAATCAGTAAATTAGAAGAGAACCTTTCCACGATTTCTTCAGTTACGACGATGCTAGATCAGGGTATGACACCAGAGATGATTCTAGAGCATATCTTAGGTGATATGGGGCTGGAGATTTTAGATAAAATTCCTACTAAATTTCAGTGTAACTGTTCGAAAGAACGGGTGGCAAAGGCATTGATTAGCATTGGGAAAGAGGAGCTAGAAGAGATGATTGCAGATGATAAGCCAACGGAAGTGAACTGCCATTTCTGCAACACAGACTACATTTTTTCTGTAGAGGAACTAAAACAGTTATTAAATAACAGTAAATAAAGGCTAAGGTAAGATGCGGTGGACAGAGGAGTCGACACCCAGGGCAGATGATATTTCTCACGTACACAGGTGATAAAAACAAGAAGCCACTTTGAATGCCAAGATCAAACACAAAACCCATGTGTTTGTCTTCGGCACACAAAGTGGCTTCTTGTTTTTTCAACAGTGTACTTAGAGAAGTATCATCTGCCCTAGATATCGACTCCGCCGTCCACCTTGGTTCAGTACCTCCTGGTGACGAACTGTCTCTTTGATATATCATATTAAGTATCGAAATAGCTGGAAAACTACAGAACAGACTCCGAATAGCAGTTTCTTATCTGTGGGCAGAGAGACTGCTTTTACATTCTTATTCTCTCCATAGCTTCCATCTGCCAATACTGGTAAGGCTTGATCTTCCATCGCTTGAATATAACCTTCGAGTAGCTGGTTGAATTCCTTCCCATGTACTACTAACATAACTTCAGTATCCAAGTAGGTGCTGCGCATATCAAGATTATAAGAACCAACTACGGAGATATCATCATCGATGAGCATGGACTTACCATGCATGGAATATTTACCTTGGAATTCGAAAATTGTGATACCTGTTTTTATGATCTTCTTACGATTCATTGTATAGTCAGCACTGGTTACGAAGTTATCTCCTACAGCACGTGAATTTAACTGGATCTTAACGGATGGAACATTAGCTTGAATTTCTTTTAGGTCCTGATACATATCCTGATTCAAAACAGCATATGGCGTTTGGATGTAGACACGACTGCTGGCATGTTTCATCAGCTCAGAAAGTTCGTACCAGACATAGGGTTGCTTGCTCATAATATGAATCGGATTGGTAACGAGGGTAATCTTATTGGTTGCTACTGTCATTCTAGTAAAATCTAGTGGTGTGGAAAGAATATCACGTTCTAACTTTATGGTATGATAAAGCTGTTCTAGTGTTTTATGAGCTGCTACTACAGCTTTTTCGTCTTTCTTTGCAATCGAATGAAATACTTGCTCAGAGTATTCACAATCCCAGACAGAGTAAAAATAATCCCACACCTGTGTGATTACGCTTTCTTTACTATCTTTTGTACCTGCAGCTGTGTTATAGACTAGAATGTCACGATCATAACTTAACACGGATGTATTATATTCACCGATAAAATAATTGGAGATGTTACGGCCACCCAGGATGAGGAGTTCGTCGTCGACTAAGATATATTTATCATGCATACGTCCATTTCCGGTCCAAGGACAAAGAAAGCTAAACATATTGTAATAACGAATTTCTACATTGGGATGGGAGCCAAGAGCATAATAGATTGGGTCATCCTCCATATCGATGTATCCCCTGAGACCATCTACAAGAATTTCTACCTTAACGCCTCGGTTAGCGGCCGCGAGAATGCAGCTAACAATTTCTTTGCTACTTCGGTCTGTCTTAATGGAAAAGGTGGAAATTGCAATTCTCTCTTTAGCCTGCTCTAGCATCTGCAGTCTGATATCTAAGGCATCCTGGCTTGATTCAATAATCGTCGCACGATCGACGGAGATGGTATTACTAAAAAACTTTTGGAGCTTAAAATTTTCCTGGTACTCACTGCTGACATCTGGGCTCTTTGCAAAAGGTATGGTTAGGCAGATGATAAAGTAGATTAGATATGTAATGATTAGAAAGAGAATGCCGACTAGTATTTTCTTTTTTATTGACATATTATGAAATTTCTTCATCATTATCCCCCCTGATAACAGTTTGCAAGGACTAAAAACATAGTAATTACTTTATTATATGGCTTAAACCCTTAATATATCATTATATCAGGATTAAAATCGACTCAAACCAATGTTATCCTAGCTAATAAAGAAGTAATATGGATAGCTTATAACTCAAATAGTTTGAGGATTTTAAACGGATTTACAGGATTATAAACAAGCAATTCTCAGATAGTTTGATTTTACTCCATATTTGTAATCTCGACAGGATGCTCAATATCCGGAGCTAAATTCTCACTTACATCCATTATTATTGTATTTGTTGCTCTTGTAAAATTGCGTCGCATTTCCTATTAAATAAAAAGCCCTTCGGGCATGATGCGCAGCTTCGCGCGCGGAACAAAAGTGTGCGCTTACGTTAAACTACATCGCGAGAGTGTGCGAAGCACACTTTTGATTGTGTGCCAGGCATGGCACTAATCTAGCTAGTGAAAGTCTAGCCACCGGTATTTACCGCCAAGTGTAGCGAACCACAAGTTGGTACCAGTAAAGGTATAGATGAAGGAAGTGGTTTAGCAAACTTCTCGAGCCTACGAACAGCAACTTAATCAGGCAATTAGATGGGTAAGGTTGCAATACATATCAAAGCCCATAGTGTATTCTTCAATCGGTTCTAAAGAGCTTTTTGTAATACTTTCTACAAAGCCGGGTATAGATGTAAGAGTATTATGAAGCAAATCTTAAAAGTCTACCAACCATTTTCTCACCTGTAAAGTAGAACAGAGAGATACTATTAGTATCTCTCTGCATATTCAAAGCACCAAATGATAATTTACATTGAGTAATACTCAATAATGAAATATGAATTTTACAAACTACCTGAAAACTCACAAATACATCTCTCTTTTCTTCTTTCTTATTCTACCGTTACAGATTTCGCTAAGTTTCTTGGCTGATCCACATCAAGTCCACGAGCAGCAGAAGTATAATATGCAATTAATTGCAGAACTACTGCAGCTGAAAATGGTGCGAAGATATCAGCTGTTGTAGGTATATTAATTCTTGCATCACATAAAATATCTTCCATCACTGTTTCCTTAGTAGTGATACAGATAACCATCGCATCACGGGCACGGACTTCTTTGATATTGGAAATCATCTTAGAAAGTACATTACCTTGAGTTGCTAATGCAATCACCGGTACATTCTCTGTTATAAGAGATAAGGTACCATGCTTTAACTCACCTGCTGCATAAGCTTCAGAATGGATATAAGTTATCTCTTTTAATTTGATAGATCCTTCGCTACATAAAGCAGCGTCCATACCACGACCAATGAAGAATAAGTTTTCCGCAGTTACCAAGCTCTTACTAATTTCTTTAATTTGCTCAGTTTGTTTTAATATTTCTTCAATACTTGGAATGGTATCTAGTAATAGCTGCATATATTCGGAGCATTCCTCAGCATTGATTCTATTCTTACTATAAGCATAATGGAATGCAATCATATAGAAGGCTGCTAATTGAGCTGTATAAGCCTTGGTACTTGCAACGGCGATTTCTGGACCAGCATGGGTATAGAAAACATAATCACTTTCTCTAGCGATGGAAGAACCTTTTACATTTACGATGGATAAAGTTCTGGCACCAGCTTCTTTCGCTAAGCGAAGAGCGGCGAGAGTATCTGCTGTTTCACCAGACTGGGATACTGTAATCACTAAGGTTTTCTCATCAATAATTGGATCTTGATAACGGAATTCGGAAGCGATATCAACTGTGACAGGAATACGTAACAACTTCTCAAACAATACCTTACCCATAAGACCTGCATGCATAGCTGTACCACAAGCTGTTATGAAGATCCGATTGATGCCGTCATAGATACTTTCGTCGATATGATCCGTAGTAAAATCAGGTAAGATCAATTCTTGTTCATTGGAAGTAATCAGTTTCATGATTCTTGGGGAGATAGTGCGAAGAAGAGCTTCTGGCTGTTCGAAGATTTCTTTCTTCATATAATGCTTAAAGCCATTCTTCTGTGCTGCTGAGATATCCCAGGTTACGCTTAAAATCTCAGGCACATAGAGTTCACCATCTAAGTCAGTGATGGTAATTGCTGTTTTAGTTATTTTAGCAATTTTAAATTCAGGCAACACAAAATAATCCTTCGAATAGCGTAATAAGGCTACCATATCCGAAGCGATCACGGAGCCTTGTTCTGTCTGGCAGGCAACTAATGGGCTGCCTTTACGAATAGCATAAATGACCTCTGGCTGATCTTCAAACATGATTAAGAAAGCATATGCACCTTCTAATTGCTTGCATGCTTCCCTAAGAGTTTCTTGAGCATCCCCATGATACAGGCTGTCAAGTAACATAGCAGCGATTTCTGTATCTGTTTGAGAAACAGGGTAACGGCCAGTTAAGGCTAATCTTTGTTCCAGTTCATGATAATTTTCAATGATTCCATTATGAATCAAGGTAATCTTACCAAACTTGTGAGGGTGGGCGTTTACTTCAAATACGCCACCATGAGTGGCCCAACGAGTGTGACCAATTCCGCAGGTTGCAGCAAAGTCTGCTGGTACTTTTTCTTTTAAAGCAGAAACCTTACCAACTGACTTAATAACTTCAATTCCATTCTCCACAAAGCATGCAATACCTGCACTGTCATAACCGCGATACTCTAATTCTCCGAGTCCTTGAAGTAACACCTCGGCCGAATTTAAGTGACCGGTAAATCCAATAATTCCACACATAACGATTCTCCTTTTAAATAATATTTTGTTGTCAAAGTGCAAATCGTTTGATTGTACAGCTGTTGTCCGGTAGTTACCTGCCGATTTTTCTGTACATCACGTGTTCAAACTCCACGAGAGAGCATCCGCCGAACATTTTCGCTAACTCTCTACCTCGTCAACCTTTGGTTATTCCGTCCGACAAAGGTACATGGCGCTAATTTTATCTTGATTAAGGTCAAGAAGACATTTCTGTCAATGAATTTAGTGATAAGAGATATGTCACATAAACTCTACGTTGTCTCGGACTGACAGGACTATTTTACATGATGATAGGTATGATGTCAATCAAACTCTATACCTATATGTAAATATCATATGAAGGATGAAGTAAAGAGTTACATAAGTTGTATAAGGGGAAAGTAAAATAATGTAAAATGTAATTGACATTTCTTTCCAATATATGGATAATGGAGAAAGACTGATGGGAGGTGAGTAGATTTATGAAAGAAAAAAGCTTATTGAAGAGCGCATGCTTAGTAATATGCAAAAGCTTCGTAGGATTTGTAATATGCTTTATATTTAGTGCTTGTGGAAAACAGGCTACGATGACTACCTTAAGTACTTACGAATTCGATCCTGTAGCAACAAGTGACTCAAGTGAGAAAGAAACTAACTTGACAGCTAGTATTACTGTAGCTACAAGCATTACTCCTATGATAACAAAGTCACCCACACCAAGCCCATTCCCTACACCAAGCCCATTCCCTACACCAAGCCCGATCCCAACTCCTACCGTTCATGAAGTAACTTTAGTGGCAGTGGGTGATGATTTAATACATAAAAAAGTAGTGGATAGTGGCTTAAGGGAGGATGGTACTTATAATTTTGATCATATCTTTGCTCATATGAAAAGAGACTTTAGCAATGCAGATATTGCTATTATTAATCAAGAGACCATATTGGGTACAAGTCAGATGGGTTACAGTGGATATCCAAGATTTTGCTCCCCGATGGAAGTTGGTGATGCAATTCGTAATGCTGGCTTTGACGTTGTATTGCATGCAAGCAATCATGTGGCAGATAAGGGTGTTGAGGGAATTGAGAATACCTTAGCCTATTGGGAGAAGTATCCAGAGATTACGGTACTTGGGATTCATGGATCAGAAGAAAGCTATTCAAATATTGCTGTCATAGAGTCTAATGGTATCAAGATTGCAATGCTTAATTATACTTATGGTTTGAATGGCTTATCACTACCAAGTGATAAGTCTTATATGGTGAATGCCTTCCATGAACAGAAGATCATTCAAGATATCAAGAAAGCCAAGGAAGTTTCTGATTTTATTATTGTATTCCCGCATTGGGGAAATGAGTATCAATATGAGGAAGGAAAATATCAGAGATTATGGGCTGATTTTTTTGCTAATCAAGGAGTCGATCTTATCATAGGAAGTCACCCCCATGTGTTACAACCAATTGACTGGATAAGCAGTAGTGACGGTCATCGTATGCTGGTATATTATTCGCTGGGCAATTTTGTATCTACAATGGACTATACCGATCGGATGTTAGGGGGGATGGCTAATATAACAATTATTAAGGAAGATGGGAAGGCATATATTAAAGAGGCAGCCATCACACCGATCGTTACACATTATGAGAGAGCTAACCTTAGCAAGCTAACTGTTTATAAGTTATCAGACTATTCCCAGAGTTTAGCGCAGAAACATTATATTCTTGGAAATTATCGAGGAAAGGATTTTAGTTTAGAGAAACTACAACAGTTGTCTCGAGATATTGTTGGGGAGTGGATCTTACAAGAAAATCCCATTTATAGAAATGTAAAGTTTGAAAGTTCGACAATTAAATAACTATTGTTGTAATTTAATATATATTAGGTATAATTAATTCTACAGGTTGAAAAGGGTTACGGTCACGTAACGTTGTTGTATTCGAGAGGAGAAAAAGTATGGCTGACCATGTAGTATATGAAGCGAAACGTTGTTTGAATTGTAAAAGACCACTATGTAGAGAAGGGTGTCCAATTAACACACCAATTCCTACCATGATCCAGGAGCTTTTAAATGGAGGTATCTCCAAAGCTGGTGAGATGGTTTTTAACAATAATCCACTTTCCATTGTATGTTCCCTGGTATGTGACCACGAAAAACAATGTGAAGGGCATTGCATCTTGAATAAGAAGGGGATGCCAGTTCATATCTCCAGTATTGAACACTATATCTCTGAAACGTATTTTGATAAAATGGTTCTAGAACGTTGTGAGAAAAAGAACAAAAGAGCAGCTGTTATTGGTTCAGGACCAGCGGGAATTACGATTTCAATCCTGCTTGCACAAAAAGGTTACGATGTTACCGTGTTTGAAACCAGAGAAAAAATCGGTGGTGTATTGAGATATGGTATTCCAGAATTTAGATTGCCTAAAACAATACTTGATAAATATAAGAAGAAAATGTTAGACTTAGGTATTAAGATTCGACCAAATACAACAATTGGTGGAGCAATTGGTGTGGATGAATTGCTTCGTGATGGTTATCTGTCAATCTTCATCGGAACTGGCGTATGGAGACCTAACTCTTTAAGAATTAAAGGGGAGACCTTAGGTAACGTACATTATGCCATTGATTACTTAGTGAATCCGGATTCCTATGATTTGGGTGATTCTTTAGCCATAATTGGTGCTGGTAACTCTGCCATGGACGTAGCCAGAACTGCTCTTCGTAAGGGAGTAAAGGAAGTAACAGTATACTCTCACCGTGATTCG
>JAEYWQ010000227.1 GCA_023428885.1 Bacillota bacterium | reverse complement strand
GGGTACATAGAGTTCATCTGATCACTAAATATTGTACCAATCTTAACAATCTGTTCGTCTGTCTTAACTGCCATCAACCCAAAAAAGAGAGCCGTAAAAGCTAAGATCATAACAATCGTATTCACCGCATTGCTATGCTTAAATTTGCTAGATATATAAGCTAGGATGATTCCAATAACAGATGCAATAATGATTGGTATCAAAGGAACAAATAGGAGTGAAAGCAAACCGTATACATAAAAAGTAATGTCTGGTTTTGCAAGTATTCCATAAACTACATAAGCTGGAAGAAGGAGTCCAATTGCAAATACCATATTGATTGTATATAGAAGTAATAAACGGCTAGCAACGATGTAACTAGCTTTCACTGGTAAGGCCATGACAATGTCATAATCCTTAAAACCAAATAATACACCCTTTGCTTTATAGATCGAAGTAATTAACACAATTAAACTGGTTGCTGCCATGAAAAATCCTGGTAGAACTTCTAATTCTCCTAATTGTTGCATGGCTATTCCCATCGCATAGCTATAAGTAGCTGATATAAATCCAAACAATGCACAACCTAAAATGAGAATCGTAACCACACTTAGGTTCTTCCTACGATCCTTCTTGGCCTTAAAGTTTAAGAATTCTAAAGCAGAGCCAAGCTGCATTCTTGTTAAAACTAAAACCTGTTTCATATGACCTCCAATCGTAAATCCACTTACTCATTCACTAATTCTAAGAAAACCTCTTCGAGACTGGAATTACCGATTACGTCTTTCGTTAAGCCAGATTCAATGAGCTTTCCACCTTTGATAATAGCTACTTTATTACATAACTTCTCTGCCACTTCCAACACATGAGTGGAGAAGAAGATTGCACTTCCCTTGGCACACATCTGAGCCATGATTGTCTTTAACGTATGGGCAGCTTTCGGATCTAAACCTACAAAAGGTTCATCTAAAACCATGAGTTTTGGTTCGTGGATTAAGGCAGAAATCACTGCTAGTTTTTGCTTCATACCATGGGAATAAGATCCGATCGAATCCCCTAAGCTCGGTGTTAGTTCAAATAGGTTAGCATACTTTATAATTCTCTCTTCTCGTTCTTTCTTGCTCACCTGATATAAATCTCCGATAAAGTTTAAGTACTTAATTCCAGTCAGGTGCTCATATAAATCAGGATTATCAGGGATATATGCCATCTTCATCTTACATCCTACGGGATCCTTCTTAATAGAGACTCCATCAATGAAAATCTCACCCTCTTCAAAATCCAAGACTCCTACAACTGCACGCAATGTGGTCGTCTTGCCAGCACCATTGTGACCGATAAAACCATAGATGTCACCAGCCTCTACTGTTAAACTTAAGTTATCTACAGCCTTTTTATTCCCCTTGTATGTTTTTGAATAGTTTTGAATCTTTAACATATCTATCTCCCTTTCCTGAATCATAGATTCTTTGTAACTGTTCTTTCTCCTGGTAATTAGTTATCCAATTCTATTACTCTTACTATATTAGACATTTAGACAACTATCTAAATATCTAACTCAACTATACAACCAACGGAAGCTGCTGTCAATATATAATATAAATTTTTTCCATAATAACGAACAAGAGTGTGCTTCGCACACTCTCGCGATGTAGTTTAACGTAAGCGCACACTTTTGTTCCGCGCGCGAAGCTGCGCATCATGCCCGAAGGGCTTTTTATTTAATAGGAAATGCGACGCATTTTCCAATTAAATAAAAAATAGTCCTATCACTAAGGAAAGGACTACATGATCATTTCTTATATATTATTTTTCACCCAACGTATCGCTAAATCAATCCATCCCTGGCATTCCTCTTGAAAACCACGGCCATCAGACATCTGTGTTTCTTCATTTGCCAAAGCAAGACCGTGTCCTCCCAAAGGATACATATGAAACTCTGCTGAAATCTTATGTTTTCTTAAAGCAGAAATTAATAATAAGGAATTTTCTACTGGTACGCTTTGGTCCGTATAAGTATGCCAAAGAAACATAGGTGGTGTATCCTCTGAAACTTGATGCTCTAGGGATACTTCACTTAAGAGTTCTTGCTGCTCTCCTAAAAGATTATCAAAGGAGCCACGATGAGCATACTCACCAGAAGTAATCACAGGGTATGCTAAGATACATCCATTTGGTTGGAGCATTTCTTTACGGGTACCTATTTTTGCAGCTATCCAATCTCTTGACCAGAAGGTACTTAAAGAACAAGCAAGATGTCCACCAGCTGAGAATCCATTTAAGACTACTTTTTTCTCATCTATATTCCACTCTATGGCATTATCACGAATGATTTTCATCGCACTTGCTACTTCTAAGAGTGCGACTGGATATCGGACTGGTGCCACATGATAACGTAGCACAAATGCATGATAGCCTGCAGCCAGATAGCGCATGGCAATTGGTTCTGCTTCTCTGTCTGAAGTATGTCCATAACCGCCACCTGGGCAAATTAAGATAGCTGGTCGCTTCTGCTTTGCATCCCCTTGGTGTGTACTATCCAATCGATAAGAATGCAGATATGCCGGTGTATCTAATAGATACCCCTCTACTTTAATCTGAATTACATCATATACCATGTTAAAATCCTCACTTCTTTATTCTGTACAGTATTTATGCTAATTTCATAACCTGAAGAGCTATTGTAAAATAGATTACGATAGAACAAGTATCAACGATGGTTGAGATTAATGGAGTCGCCATTAATGCTGGATCTAGTTTTAGTTTCTTTGCTGCCATAGGGAGAATACAACCCAGCATCTTAGACAAGCATACAGTAGATACTAAGGTTAATCCAACAATAATTGCTATCGTAATGTCTTTATATTGCAAATAGATACGTATTGCATTAGCACTGGCAAGAGTCACACCGACCAGTAATGCTACTCGAATTTCTTTAAACAACACTTTAAAAAAATCTTTGATATGGATCTCATCGATAGCCATACCACGAATAATTAAAGTTGAACTCTGAGAACCACAATTTCCGCCTGTTCCCATTAACATAGGTATAAAGGATACCAATAATAGATTAGATGCAAACGCGTTCTCATACTTTGTAATAAGCAAGCCAGTTACGGTTGCAGATAACATCAATACTAATAACCATACAATACGATGTTTTGCATGTTGCAAAACCGAAGTACCAAAATAAGTATCATCGGATGGTACCATAGCTGCCATTCTCTGAAAGTCCTCGGTATTCTCATCCTTCATAACATCAACTGCATCATCAATCGTAATAATACCAACCAGACGATATTCCTGATCCACTACTGGTAATGCCAGTAAATCATACTTATCGAATTTCTTAACTACCTCTTCTTGATCTTCTAAGGTGTTAACGGTAATCAGATTAGTTTCCATGATTTCTTCCATGGTAGTAGACTTATCCGCTAAGAGCAAATCCTTGACTGTAACAATACCTTGTAATCTCCGACTATCATCAAGCACATAACAAGTATATATGGTTTCTTTTCGTACTCCAATCCTACGTATCCTAGTAAAGGCCTGATCCACGGTCATATGAGCTTTCAAGTCGATAAACTCAATGGTCATGACGCTTCCTGCGCTATCACTTGGATAATTTAAGAATTCATTAATCAACTTTCTTTGATTCGGATCTGCCTGTCGTAAAATTCGTTTTACAATAATGGCCGGCATCTCTTCAATTAAATCAATGGTATCATCAAGGAATAAGAGACTTGTTACTTCATATAGCTCTTTATCTGTCATTGCATGAATGAGATGCTCCTGCTGTTCAGGCTCCATAAAGGCAAAGGTTTCTACCGCAGCCTCTTTGCTCAGCAAGCGGTAAATAATAATCATTTCCTCATCCCCTACTTCTTGCAAAACTTGCGCGATGTCTGCGCGATTCATCATCTCTAAAAGTTGCTTTAACTCGGAATATCTTTTATTTTCATATAGTTCGAATACTTTTTCCATCATCATTTTGTCCTCCTTTTCTAGCGTCTCCAAGATTTCACATAACTATTGCTACTGCTTGGCAATAATCGTAAGCTTTCCTTACGTTGTAAGCTATGAAATTAATTACGGACATAAAAACGAGACAGCTTAAAACCGCTAAGAAGAATGGAAGAATCTATCCTTCTTAGCGCTACGCTCTCTTGGTTTTATGCCGCTACTACTACTGCCTTCTTCCATTCTCCTCACCACCTTTCATTATTGTTTTTGCCTTGCAATCGAAGCATGAGTCTTTTGCTTTGTGAGAATCGCCACTTCGACATTTAACATGGCTTTTGACATCCAAATCCTATGAAAGCAGAAGAAACACGCTACGCTAGTTTCTTCGGTTCACGTGCGCGTTCACATTATGCAAGCAAGCTTGAATGTTCACTTTGCTTTCGCGCAAATAAAAAATCCTTGTTCTTTTCCACAACTCGGTTAAGAACAAGGATAACTAATTTACCTATTGGTATTCAATTATTCAACCGTTCAAGCTTTAGCATCGTAGGGCGTGACAACTCATTGTCTTGAAATTGCATTAGGTTATGCCTTAATACGACATCCCCTGCTAACCAACTAATAGTGTCTCCATTATTTCGCGGTAGCAATCCATATCCCTACGGTAGCCTCACCTACCGAAGTATCTATTTTAACTAAAACCCATAATACTATGAAGTAGAATAATTGTCAATGCTTATTCAACTTCACTTAAAACTTTAGTTTTGCTATTCGGCAAAGCCACAACCTTCACAGCCTTCTTGGCATCCAAATCCAAGATTTGAATCACGACAATGGCGACGTTTTACAATTGTTTCATCGATTTCATCATGTTCATGATAATCTACTGCCGCAGCATGCTCATCCTCATGAGCTGGGTCTTGATCTTCCTGATTTGAATGAGCATGATGGTCGTCCTGATCATGCTTGCAATTTGTGTGATCATCGTGGTCCCCATGGTCATGGTTGCAACTGGAATGATCGTGATGATTACAGGATGCTTCAGTGGAAGAGGTGCATGATCCGTCTAGGTAGGAGGCAACTGCCACATGTATATCACCTTGCATACCTGGGATTACCAGAATGTCTTCTTCCATTAACAAACTCATTGCTGCGCTTCCGATACCACCACAGATTAACACATTTACTCCAACTTCTGTTAGAAGTTCAACAGTAGCTGTATGTCCCCTGGATGTATTAGTCAAGGTACTTGTAGCCACTAAGGAGTTATCCTCAACGTCAAAGATCGTAAAGGTTTCACAATGTCCAAAGTGCTGGAACACGTTATTATTCTCATCTGTAGTAACAGCAATCTTGATCCGATTTACTGTATTCTTTGCCACTGGTAGACCTTCTTCTAGAATATCAGCTGCAATGTCTAAGTAATTTCCTTGAATCTCTTCCACCTTACCAGCGTCAATTAATTCAGCTATGTTAGGGTCAAGAGGGAGTTTAGCTAATACAGGCAATTCAAACTTTGCACTGATTTCATCAATATGGCTTTTGCCGAATACGCTCATATGCTCTCCACAATTGCCACATTCGATATAACTATAATTTTCTACAAAACCTAAAACAGGTATATTCATTGCTTTTGCCATATTAACTGCTTTCGCAACGATCATGGAAACCAATTCCTGAGGGCTTGTAACTATGATAATTCCGTCCACTGGAAGAGACTGGAACACTGTTAATGGTACATCGCCGGTTCCTGGTGGCATGTCGACAAACATATAATCCACATCCCCCCAAACTACATCCGACCAAAACTGCTTTACAGTACCTGCAATCACTGGACCTCTCCAAACTACTGGAGTTTCCTCATCTTCTAATAATAGATTCACAGAAATTACTTGTGTTCCATTCTTACTGGACTGTGGTATGATACCAAGTTCATTGGCCTCTACCTTCTTTGTAATTCCAAATGCTTTTGGAATGGATGGTCCAGTAATATCAGCATCTAATACTGCAGTTTTATATCCCTTACGGTTCATAAGAACGGAAAGGTAGGAGGTTACAAAAGACTTACCAACTCCACCTTTACCACTTACTACACCTATTACTCTCTTAACTCGGCTATATTGATTCATTGGTGCAAGAAAATCTTCTTTTGATGGTTTTCTTGAACTGCAACTAGATCCACAACTGCTGCAATCACTGCTGCAACTGCTCTGTTGTTGATAAACTTCTTCGCTCATATTATCATCTCCTTTATATTAACCAACAAAGTGTATAAGTAACATATCACGTGCGCTGCGCTTAAATACAAGCATTTTGCATGTACACAAGTATGCCTGCTTGATGACAGGTAGACAGTTTAGCATTCCACTTGTCATCTGATTATTTTGCTTTAGCAAAAAAGAACCATTGCATAATTTTAAGTGCAAGGCACATTTCTATTATACAATGGTTCCATAGGATGTCAAGCTTCCCAATATTTTTCAATCTATAGCTGATGTTGATGCTCAACTTGTTTGATGATTACCACATAGGAGATTGCCAGCGGAATAGCTGCCGCAAGCCATGCTGCTGGTCCTGCCAAACACACCCCTGCATAGCCAATCAAGCCAGGTAAGACAAAGGCAATAATGGCTCTTGCAACTAATTCAAAAACTCCTGCCATCAAAGGCATAAAGCTTCGTCCAATCCCTTGTAACACATTACGATGAATAAACAAAAGTGATAATGCAGGATAGAAAAGAGAAGTAAGTTTTAAGTAAGTCAATGCATCCTTCATCGGGGTCGTATTATCTTTGATATCAAATAGCATCAAGATTGGTTTTGCTAATGTATATACAATCACAATGCTAATTACGGAAAAAATCAAAGTTAAATAGGTACTCTTTAAAACTCCCTCTTTGATGCGATCAATCCGATTCGCTCCTAGGTTTTGGCCTGCATAATTTGCCATCGTTACACCAAAGGCGCTTGCAGGCAGTGCAA
>JAEYWQ010000160.1 GCA_023428885.1 Bacillota bacterium | reverse complement strand
CCTTGTATGACATGGAACAGCGTGGTATTCGTGTGAACAAGGAAGCATTAAGAGAGTATGGGGCACAGTTATCCCAAGGAATTGCAACCTTAGAAGAAGATATCTATCGGATGGTTGGTGAAAAGTTTAATATTAACTCACCTAAGCAGTTAGGTGTTATCTTGTTTGAGAAATTAAAGCTTCCGAATGGGAAGAAGACAAAAACCGGTTATTCCACATCGGCGGATGTGTTAGAAAAATTAAAGATAGAAGATCCTGTTATTGAGAAGATCTTAGAGTATCGTCAGTTAACCAAGCTAAAATCCACCTATGCAGATGGCTTAGCCACATACGTGAAGGAAGATGGAAGGATCCATGGTACCTTTAATCAAACGATTGCTGCAACTGGGCGAATTAGCAGTACCGAGCCAAACTTGCAAAACATACCGATTCGAATGGAACTAGGAAGAAAAATCCGTAAGGTATTCATTCCAGAGGATGGATATCTGTTCTTGGATGCTGACTATTCTCAGATTGAACTTCGTGTACTTGCTCATATGTCACAAGATGAGCGGTTAATTACAGCCTATCGTCAAGAGCAAGATATTCATCGTTTGACAGCGTCTCAAGTATTCCATACCCCGTTTGATGAAGTAAGCAGTGCACAAAGAAGCAATGCAAAGGCTGTTAATTTCGGCATTGTCTATGGAATCAGTGCATTTAGTTTATCAGAGGATCTTAAAATCAAGAAGAAGGAAGCTGACGAGTATATCGAGAAATACTTTGAAACCTATCCTAATGTAAAACTTTACTTAGATCAATTGGTTAGCGATGGGCGAGAACTGGGTTATGTCACTACCATGTTTGGTAGAATTCGTAGATTACCAGATTTGAAGCACTCCAACTTTAACGTTAGATCTGCACAGGAGCGTATTGCGATGAATTCTCCAATACAGGGCACGGCAGCAGATATTATCAAGATTGCAATGATACGTGTCAATGAAGCCTTAAAAAATGGGAACTTTAAATCACGCTTGCTGTTACAGATCCACGATGAATTATTGGTAGAAGCTCACCTTTCAGAAGTGGAAGAAGTAAAAGAACTGATGCAAAAAGAGATGGAAGCAGCCTGCGAATTGTTAGTTCCTTTGACAGCAGAGGTGAATGCGGGTAGTGACTGGTACGAAGCAAAGTAGAGCTTATCAAAGCTGCAGTATGTAGATTAGTGAGGTTACAGATGAAGATAGTTGGATTAACTGGGGGCATTGGTGCAGGAAAATCGACCATAGCAAAGTTATGCAAGGATCATTTTAAGCTAGCAGTGATCGAAACGGACCAGGTAGCTAAGGACCAGATGATGCCTGGGGGCTGCTCCTATGAGGGTGTTGTTCATGAATTTGGAACAGGTATTCTAAAAGCGAATGGAGAAATTGATCGGGAAGCCTTGGCTAAGCTTATTTTTGCAGACCCTGATAAAGTGAAGAAAATCAATGCTATTACACATCCCAATGTGAAAATCTTTACCTTAAAAGAGATAGAACGGCTTGACACAAGCCATCAATATGAAGCTGTGCTTGTGGAAACAGCATTACTTTTTGAGGCCAGATTTGATAAGTTTTGTGACGAGACATGGTGTGTTTATGCCTCGACAGAAAGTAGAAAAAGAAGGCTTTATGAGTCCAGGGGCTATTCTATGGAAAAGATAGATTCCATCTTTGCCAATCAGGATAAGGAAGAATACGCATTTAATCATTGTACTCATGTGATTGAAAATGAGGATTCTACCACTACAGAGCAATTATTGGCACGGTTAAAGGAAATACTTTCTAATTAAAAAAAGTTATCTTAGAAAAAGATAAAAATGCTATAAAATATAGCGATATTTATAAAGATTAGTAGAAAAATGTCACAATAAATGTTATAATAAATAAAAGATAGGATTTAATACCTATTGACACGGACAATAGGGAAAAATGTATGTGTTACAATACTTTGGGGAGGAGAAACGGCATGAACACATCGAAATACCCAGATCATCTGGTATTCGGATTGGATATTGGGACGAGAAGTATTGTAGGAACGGTGGGATACAAACAAAATGATAACGATTTTATTGTTGTATCACAAAGTGTTCGATATCATGAGACACGAGCAATGTTAGATGGACAGATACATGATATCAACAAGGTTGCTGAAACTATATTAGAAGTGAAACGCGATCTTGAACAACAGTTAAACCGCACTCTAACACAGGTATGTATTGCTGCCGCAGGTCGAGTACTAAAAACTGTGACGGTGAGAGCAGATTACGAACTAGCAGGAGAAGTTACAATAACTGAAGAACAGATTCGATCGCTGGAGTTACTAGCAGTGGAAAAAGCCTATGATGCAATCAAGGAGGAAGCCAGTAAGGAAAGTATTAGCTTCTATTGTGTTGGATATAGCGTGATTCATTATTACCTAAATGATTATGTGATCACAAACCTTGCGGAACATAAGGGTAATCGAATTGGTGCTGAAGTGTTAGCAACATTCTTACCAGATGAAGTAATTGAAGGTCTGTATGCAGCTGTTGGGAAAGCTGGCCTGGATGTTATTAATCTGACGCTTGAGCCAATCGCAGCGATTAATGTTGCGATTCCAGAGAAGTTTCGTATGTTAAATATAGCCTTGGTGGATGTTGGTGCCGGAACTTCGGATATCTGTATTACTAAGGATGGTAGTATCATAGCATATGGTATGATACCAATGGCTGGAGACGCGATTACCAATGAATTGATGCAAAAGTTTTTGGTTGATTTTAAAACAGCAGAAGTAATCAAGACCTCAGCTATTAAGAAAAAATCTATTTCCTACAAGGATATTATGGGTTTGTCTCATAAGGTAACTCGTGAGGATGTATGGGAAGTGATGGACGAAGTATTAGAAACTGTCACAAGTCGTATTGGAGAAAAAATAATTGAATTAAATGGTTCCAAATCTGTAAGCGCAGTATTTATCGTTGGCGGAGGAGGAAAGCCACCAGCATTTATAGAAAAATTAGCAAGAATACTAGATTTACCGAAAGAGCGT
Source organism: Bacillota bacterium (assembly GCA_023428885.1). GTDB lineage: Bacteria > Bacillota > Clostridia > Lachnospirales > Lachnospiraceae > Lachnoclostridium. Next base: position 693 of record JAEYWQ010000160.1, on the reverse strand, counting down.
GTTGCCTTACGAGGCGAGGAAGTTCTTTCTATGGTCACCTTTTTACAAGCTGAGATTAAGAAAGATCCGTTACTTGTTACTCCGATTGGTATCTGCTTAAATTATTATGAAAATCGTAATAATTTCATTTATGTCTCAGTCAATGGACAGCGTGTGAAATTATATAATAACAGTCATTTAACCATTGTGGATGCAGCTCTTGCAGTCGGATTTCCTAACGAGAGATTATTTCCAAGACGTGGTGCTGCGATTGAATTCATGCTGAATGGTAGCAAACGTATGGTAAGAGGAGAAGTTGGCGAAGGTGCTGTTATTGTACTGAATGGTAAGGTAGTTGGCATGAGTCAACCGATTAGTCAAAACGATATTATTCAAATTACCGAATCTACCGTTGGACAAGATGCCAGCATAACGGTAGGTAAGTTACCGGAATACAATGGTAGTATTTCCTTTATTGTTAATGATAAGGCTGTGATTTGCCCGAAATACGTCATGGCGAATCAAACACTAGTATCTGATACCTATTCCATTCAATCAGGGGATGTATTGGAAATTATTAATTATTATACCTTAGAGCAGTTATTAACGTTTTTGGATCTACCATATCATGATGGGATTGAAGTTAATCATATGACAGCAGATAAAGATTGTAAGGTATATGAAAACTTTACAATATATTATCCACTTCAACTT
>JAEYWQ010000150.1 GCA_023428885.1 Bacillota bacterium | reverse complement strand
TAGTGAGGAGGTATTTAAAATGCATGAAGAACATACTGGATTCGGTAAGAATGATAAGGACATGCCGTTTGAGGGTGGAATAGAGAATCTATCGAATGAAATGATATATCAAGCAATTGATTATGTGAATACGGAAGATACTAATTCTGCAGAACCAATCATTGAGAGAGATCTGAGAAAAGAATTTGGATCAACCGGGGTTCACGAAGAATATACAGCAACCAGAGAAGAAAGATATCATAAAATAAAGGCTGAGGACAATGAAAAGGAATCTATTGCGAATATGAATGTAGAAGGAATGCCTTGGTTTTATGAAGAGCCAAGCGAGATAGAAATGCAAAAGCGCAATACGGTCCCAGAACTTAGCCGACGTGAAACAAGACGTTTGATTTTCAGTTCATTATTAGCAGCCCTATTAATTGCTGGCGTCTTTATCGTGGCTATCTTCTTGTTCTTACTATTTGCAACCAACGTGTGGTTTAAATAAGGTTTATAGATAGCGAGAATCAAGTTGTAGAAAGTAAAGCTTTCATCATATTAGTCATTGCAATCTTATAAAGCAAATGATATAATAAATACGAACACTAGTTCGGATTATTAATAAGGTTGGTGCTAATGTATGGTTATTTCAGAGTCCATGACAATTGAACAGAAACTTTCTATCTTAGCGGATGCGGCCAAGTATGATGTAGCTTGTACTTCCAGTGGAGTTGACCGTAAAGGGAAAGATGGGATGATTGGGAATACAGTTGCTAGTGGATTATGTCATGCCTTTTCAGCAGATGGACGCTGTATATCCTTATTAAAGATATTATTTACCAATGAATGTATCTATGATTGTAAGTATTGTTTGAATCGCTCTTCGAATGATGTTCCAAGAACGACATTTACTCCAGAGGAAGTCTGTAGTCTTACCATGGAGTTTTATCGTCGTAATTATATCGAAGGGCTTTTTTTAAGTTCTGGTATTATTAAAACTCCCAATTACACCATGGAACTCATCGGAAGAACTTTGCAGATGCTGCGTACTCAGTATCATTTTAACGGATATATTCATTGTAAGGCAATTCCAGGAGCTGATCCAGAACTAATCGAGATGGTTGGCTGGTATGCTGACCGTATGAGCATTAATTTGGAATTACCAACTGCTGATGGTCTCAAACAATTAGCACCACATAAGAATCGAAAGCATATTTTAAGTCCGATTCGTCAGATTCAATCTGGAATCGAAGAGAGTCAACAGTCTTTTGGTATGATGGGTGGGAATAAGAGTGCTTATTGGCATACAAGAAGAAAGGTAGAAGGCCAGAGCATTGAGCAAAAGAGAGCTCAAGATGCAACTCTACATTTAGAACATAAAGAAGTCATGTTAGAGAAGCAAGGATTTGCGAAAACTGAGCAAATTCGAAAGCAAATACTAACCGGATGGGAGGATTCACCTAGTGAAACCATGAGCCCAATCATTCAACCGAAGAATGGTTTGATGAAGATGAATCAATTTGGAGGTAACCGTGGATTTGTTCCAGCTGGACAAAGTACACAGATGATTATTGGAGCCACTCCTGAGAGTGATTATGAGATTATGGCAGTGACCGAAGCTTTATATCAAAAATTTGATTTAAAGAGAGTATTCTATTCTGCCTTTATTCGTGTGAATGAAGATAGTTCATTACCAGTGATACCAGGAGGCCCACCCTTATTGCGGGAACATCGTCTCTATCAAGCAGATTGGTTACTGCGCTTTTATGGCTTTGAAGCCAAGGAGTTATTAACGCAGGAACGACCTAATTTTAATGTTTTTCTAGACCCTAAGTGTAACTGGGCAGTTGGACACCTGGATCAGTTTCCAATCGAAGTGAACAAAGCAGATTATTATACTCTACTTCGGGTACCAGGGATTGGCCCTAAGTCAGCAGGAAGAATAGTTAAGGCGAGAAAGTCTGCTAAATTGCGCTTCGAAGATTTGAGAAAGATGGGTGTGGTTTTAAAACGTGCAGTTTATTTTATAACCTGTGACGGTCAGATGATGTATCCAACAAAATTAGATGAAAATTATATTACAAACCAGATGATTGGAATGAAAGAAAGATTGCCGAAAAATCTAGCTTCAGATGGTATGACATATGAACAGATTTCGTTGTTTGACCATCAAAAGATTGAATTACCGATAGACTTTCAAACCCAGATGATTGCTCGGGGATAAGACTAGAAATGAAATCAAAGGGAACAGAATTGGGTTAGTTCTGTGATGCAAAAGTTGAGATAAGAGTATTGTGATTTCAGAATTGGAGTGAGATAAATTGAAACAAAAGCGAATCTATCAATGTGAGGATAGTGTAGAAGGTATCTTTAGCGCCGTTTATATTGCCTGGGCTGCTAAATATGGTCATGACAATATCAAGTTGGAAGTTGTAGCAGAAGATACTGTTAATAATATTGAGTTATTTAGTGACTATATTACCGTTACGAAAGATAGTGAATTAGCTGACAAGGTCGCTGAAGCTATACGGAAGAAGATATCGGTACAGGCTTATCAGATGGTGGTACGAGCAGCTTTGTCTTGTGATGAGAGAAAAGCCAATAGTATTTATCACTTTTTAGTCCGTGGATTTACCATGGGTAAAAGCGTTGTTGATCATCTTACCGATCCTTACGTTTGTGATATCTTTGAGATGAATCGTAGAGTTGGTACGGACACTCACTATTATCAGGAGTTTGTTAGATTCATAGAACTAGATAACAAGGTCTTACTGGCAAAGATTGAACCAAAAAACAATGTGCTTGAGCTGATTACACCTCATTTTGCAGATCGCTTAGCTGGGGAGAACTTTATGATTTTGGATGTGAAACGCAGATTAGCCACCATTCACCAGTCGTATGCCAAGTGGTTTTTATCTTATCTAACTCAGGATGAAGTTGATCATCTACTTGATATGTCAGCCAATCAGCAGGATTATGAAGTATTATGGAAAACTTTCTTTGATAGCATCGCTATCAAGGAGCGTGAAAATTATGCTTTCCAGAGAAATCACGTTGCCCTACATTATCGAAAATATATGACGGAGTTTCAACATGTATCAACAAATCTTAGAAAAACTAAATAGTCTAGAAGAGGAGAACTATCGAGAGTTTTCATCACGCTTACTACCGAATATCTCTAATGTTCGGGGAATTCGTTTGCCTTTTCTTCAAAAAATGGCGAAAGAAATCAGTAAAGGGGATGTATTTGAATATTTTAAGGAGGTCAAGCATTCTTTTTTTGAGGAAACCTTGTTGATGGGTTTAGTCATTGGAAATATGAACCTTAAGCAATATACAATGGAGCAGATACTTTCTATGATAAATACTTATCTTCCGTATATTAATAATTGGTCCACCTGTGATTCCTTCTGTAGTTCCTTAAAAATAACCAAGAGTCAGCCTGAAAGAATGTATGACTTTATTCAAAGCTATGCAGTCAGGGAGGGTGAAACAAAGGAGTGCTTAAGCAAAGCTAAGCGTGTATATGAATTGAGGTTTTACATCGTGATGTGCTTGAACTATTATTTCAACCCTGCCTATATCGATGAGATATTATATCAATTTGAACGGATTAAGTCTTCTGATTATTATGTAAATATGGGACTTGCTTGGGCCTATTCCAAAGTTTATATTTTCTTTCCTGAGCGAATTATATCTATATTGAGAGAAGGAGTTACTAAGAAGGGTAATGCAATATTTACCAATGATGACTTATTTCTTCATAATAAAACAATATATAAAATTTGTGATTCTTTAAAAGTAAGAAAAGAAGATAAGGAGCAGTTACGCCAATATCTACTATAAACAAATACAACAAAACCAATGCAGAACGAATACAGAACGAATACAGAACGTATGCAAAACGAAAGTAAATCGAATGTAAATCGAATGCAGAGCGAATTCAAATCAAATGTAAATCATTGTAAAATAATATTACCGAATCTAACTGGTATAATTAAGCGAATCCATGGAATACTAACCTAGTAAATATTATTAATTAATAGGAGGAGTAATCCGTGAAGAAAAAGGTTAGTTTATTAATGGTATTATGCATGATATGTATGTTTGCATTATCAGCATGTACTAGAGATGCAATCGATAATGGCAATAATACTACAAATGGAACAAGTCCAACAACTTCAACTGCACCAGGAAATGGATCTAATGGTAATGTAAACAATATCACAACCCCAGCAACAACCGGAGAATCAGGTATTGGAACAGGAACCAATGGTGGAACAGGAACAACTGGTGGAACTGGAACAACTGGTGGAACTGGAACTAATGGTGCTGTCACAGGAGAAAATGGCGTAAATGGTGGTGGAAATGGTAATACCAATGGTGTAAACGGAAACTTAACAGTAACACCTAGACCTTAATAAGTGAGGTGAGAAACGGCCAAATGATAAGTTCATTTGACCGTTTTTTGGTGAAGAAGATTGTTTTAGTTTAAGATCTTGTTCTCTGAGGCTGCTCAATTACGTAAACACTACAGTGATGATTTTGGTGTAGGATTTCTTTTTCTTTTTTCATACCAAGTTTATTTGCCAGGGCAATGGAAGGTGCATTATTCACATCTATGGTTGCTACTATGCGTGGAAAGTCCCATTGTTTGAAGGAGTAAGCTAGTACGAATTTGGCACATTCTAAAGCATAACCTTTTCCTTGGTATACCGGATCAAGGAAATAACCCAATTCTATCTCCATTTCATGGTCCACTTCCTTAGGCTGAATACCACATCTACCTATGAGTTTCTCTGTCTCCTTCTCAAAGATTCCCCAGTAACCATACCCAAAGAAGTGATAGATATTTTGAATATATGCTTTATGTTTTTCAAGCTCTTCTTCCAGTGAAGTTGCTTTCTCTGTCATAAATTCCTTCACTGTAGGATGATTCATGATAGGGAATAAATCTACAATATTATCAACAGATAATTCACGAAGGATACATCGTGCAGTAGAACCAATCGTGACAGGTAACTGATGAGAACGCTGGTATACGGTTAGCAGAAAGTCATAATCGATCTCTTCAAATCCCTCCACAATGATATCCGCTTTACTTAAATCCTGATTACCAGAGTTGGGATTGTAAAAGCCTACACAGGTCATTTGAGCTGCTTTCGCTGCAGCCACCCCATGCTCTGAATCTTCGATGACGAGACATTCCGAAGGTTCCACCCCTAGCATCTGGGCAGCTTTTAAAAAGATATCAGGAGCAGGTTTGGAGTTCTTTAATTCCGTACCAGAAACATACTCGTCAAAATATTCAGTTAATCCGTGAGTTATGGCTGTTTCGCGAATAGCAGTCATTGGAGAAGACGAAGCAATCGCTAACTTTATACCATTTTGATGTAAGATTTGAATCAGTTCTTTTACGTAAGGTACTGGTGGATAGCCCACTTCCTCTTCTAATCTTTTCAAAGTATCTTTTTTGTGATGTAACACAGTTTCAACAGAATCAGTTAGTTTATATGTATCGATCAATACCTCTACCATATAACGATCAGTACGACCTATGAATTGGTAGCAGTATTCATCCGACAGTTCAATACCATAATCCTTCATCGAGAGCTGGAATGCTTTCATATGAAGTGGCTCACTATCTATAATCACTCCGTCCATATCAAATAACACAGCACGAAACATAATATATCCTCCAGAAATAGTTTGTATTATGATATCATGGATTGATAAAGAATGCAAATTACATACTACAAAGAAAGCAAGTGGATAATATATAGAGAGTTTGTTATAATAAGTTACATTAATAGGTAAAGGAGATAATATTATGCCATTTATTAATTCAAAAGTTTCTGTTGAAATTACAAAAGAACAGGAAGAGATTATTAAGACTAAGCTTGGTAAAGCGATAGCATTGATTCCAGGTAAAAGTGAAACTTGGCTTATGCTAGGGTTTGATCATAAGTATTCCTTATATTTTAGAGGAGTGAAGGAAGCGAAGGTTGCTTTTGTCGAAGTTAAGATCTTTCAGAAAGCAGATAACTCGGCTTATGAAAAGTTAACGCAAGCTATCTGCAATATCTTTGAAGAGGAATTAGGTATTCCTGCTGATAAGATCTACATTACCTATGAAGAAATATCGAATTGGGGTTATAATGGCGGGAATTTCTAAGAATCTATTTAGTTATTTACGATTCACTAATTTTTCAAAGTATAGACCTGCTAAAAACCATGCAGGCAAATAATCCAGCCTAATCACACCTTTAAAGTTAAGTTTGGCTTTGTTATAATCCCAAGGACAGCATTTGTGTTTCTTTAAATAAGTACCAGTTAGGAATTCAATGATAAAAATTCCTGTGGCATAGATCATACCTCGTACTACAGCACAACGTTTTTTTATGCATTTACTAACTGGTCCAATGACAGCTGCCATACCATAGATAGGAAACATCCAGATTGAGGTTTTGCAGGGAAGTGCTTTGTTATCATGCTTTCGGATGGAATCCAAACCAGTCCAAAAACATTCCATACACCAACCGGATAGCCCACATAGAAAGAAATTAGTTATAAAGTTATTTTTCATTCTCACTCCTGTCTACCAGATACGAAGAACAATGGATTTTATGGATGAATTGTAACAATGTGTTTGGTATGCTTAGTATAATCCATATCAAAAATCATATACAAAATTTATATATGCAATTTATGGACAAAAGAATAGAAAATTCATTATGGAAGGAAAAGCAATGGAAATCGAAAGAAAGTTTCAGATATTAGAATTACCTCATAATTTGGAGCAGTATGCTAAGAAAGAAATAAAACAAGGATATCTTTGTAGGGGGCCGATTGTTCGTATCAGGAAAAGTAATGATCATTATTATATGACCTATAAGAATAAAAAAGGAATCTCACAAGAGCATGCCATTCAAAGTGAAGAAATCGAGATGGATTTGACCGAAGAAGCATTTTTACACCTAGCGAAAAAGATCGATGGGAATATGATTGAGAAAACAAGATATCTTATTCCTTTCAATGAGAAACTAACTATTGAATTGGATGTTTTTAAGGGGAGCTTACAGGGATTATATTTTGCAGAGGTGGAGTTTTCATCGGAAGCTGAAGCGAAAGTTTTTATGAAACCAGAATGGTTCGGAGAAGAGGTTTCTTTTGATAAACGCTACCGGAATTCGTACTTATCGCAGGTAGAAAGTTTTGATGACTTAAGAATACAGTAAAGGAAAATCCCAACTTTATAATATAACTAAAAGTGTTATTAGCAATAAAAAAGAGTTATATTGACTTTTGATAAAACAATACTCTATAATAAGGATTGAGCAAGTACAAAGGGGTAGTTGTTTTATACATTATACCCTTTTTTATTGCTTTTTTTTGTATTATGTTTTATGGGATAACAATAAGTCTACAATGGGATGGTAGCTTATTGAATAAAATTAATTAAGGAGAGATTATCATGGGATACGTTGATGAAGTAATCGAGAGAGTGATTACGAAAAATCCAGGCGAACCAGAGTTTCATCAGGCTGTAAAGGAAGTACTTGAATCTTTAAGACCAGTGGTTGATGCGAACGAAGCTGTGTACAGAAGAGAAGCTCTTTTAGAGCGTATTGTTGAACCAGACAGACAGTTTAAGTTCAGAGTACCTTGGGTTGATGACAAGGGTCAAGTACAAGTTAACACAGGTTACCGTGTACAGTTTAACAACAGTATAGGACCATACAAGGGTGGCTTACGTTTACATCCTTCTGTAAACATTGGTATCATTAAGTTCTTAGGTTTCGAGCAGATTTTTAAGAATTCCTTAACTAGCCTTCCTATTGGCGGTGGTAAGGGTGGTTCTGATTTTGATCCTAAAGGTAAGTCTGATCGTGAAGTTATGGCTTTCTGTCAGAGCTTCATCACAGAACTCTACAAATATATCGGAGCAGATACTGATGTACCTGCTGGTGATATCGGTACAGGAGCTAGAGAAATTGGCTATATGTTTGGTCAGTACAAGAAGATCCGAAGCGTATACGAAGGAGTTTTAACTGGTAAAGGATTATCCTATGGTGGATCTCTAGCAAGAACTGAAGCTACTGGCTATGGTTTGCTATACTTAACTGATGAGATGTTAAGATGCAATGGTAAAGAACTTGCAGGAAAGACGGTATGTATTTCTGGTTCTGGTAACGTTGCTATCTATGCGACTCAAAAAGCTCAAGAATTAGGAGCTAAGGTTGTTACAGTGAGTGATTCTACTGGTTGGGTTTACGATCCAGATGGAATTGATGTGGCAGCTCTAAAAGAAATTAAAGAAGTGAAACGTGCTCGTTTAACTGAATACAAGAACTACCGTCCAAACAGTGAGTACCATGAGGGTAAAGGTATTTGGTCTGTTAAGTGTGATGTTGCTCTTCCATGTGCAACTCAGAACGAATTACTGCTTGAGGATGCGAAAGCTTTAGTTGCGAATGGATGTATTGCAGTAGCAGAAGGGGCTAACATGCCTACCTCTTTAGAAGCTACTGAATATTTTCTTGCTAATGGTGTATTATTTGCACCTGGTAAGGCGGCTAATGCTGGTGGTGTTGCAACTTCCGCTCTTGAGATGAGCCAGAACTCTGAGAGATTAAGCTGGAGTTTTGAAGAAGTTGATAATAAATTAAAGACTATCATGGTTAACATCTTCCACAATATGGACAATGCTGCAAAACGTTATGGTTTTGAAGGTAACTATGTTGTAGGTGCTAACATTGCTGGTTTTGAGAAGGTTGCTAATGCAATGCTTGCTCAGGGCGTTTGCTAATTTAGGAACTCGTATAAGGCAGTTAGGAATAAGGAAACAGGTCGCAGCAACTTAACACAGATAGGTTAAGTTACTACGGCCTGTTTTAGAATCATTGGTTATTTTTTTGACATTTATCTTATGTTACCAACCATTAAATCTTTAAATAGTGCAAAGAATTCTCTAACATAATAAGAGATCGTTGTAACTAGAAATTCATTCGCAGGACACATGGATAGATTCTCGTATCCAAGATGTTCTGCTATTTTTTTGGCTCGATATATATGAAAATCACTGGTAACGACAACAACCAAGGCTTTAGGATCAGAGATTAAACTCTTACTGTTAATTAAGTTTTGAACTGTGTTGGTTGAAGTTTCCTCAAGGATAATACGTTCTGTACTAATTCCTCTGGCTATGAGCCCATTCTTAATTGCAGCGGCTTCTGTGATTAATTCACCTTCTCCTTGTCCTCCAGAACAGATGACCAGGCTTTCTGGGTTATCCGTAAGATAGGCTGCGGCAGTTTGAATCCTCATGTTTAATGTCTTAGAAGGAATCGTTCCACGTACCTGCGCACCTAGTACAATTACGTAATCAGCTTGTGTCTTAGGAGACTTCATGCTTTCACTTATAATCAATGATTCTATCATCAAAAAAATAGTGAATCCTAACCATATGAAACCTACTAGGAGATACCCGACTAGTTCATAAGATGAACCTGACTTTTTGTGTAGAAAAGCCAGTAAAAATGACATTCCCAAGCAACTCATACTAAGAGCTAACCAAAAACCTAAGAATGAGGTTTTAATGCCGGACACCCAGATAATTAAGAAAAAATAAAACAGTGATATCACTGATAATGTCCGTAATAAAAGAACAGTTAATTTCATTCCTACCTCCTTGTCTCTATTGTAGTTAGTATAGCACGAGGAGTTAGGAATGACAACTAAGAGATCATCACAGTCGTAGATAGTATATTACCGATAAAATCATTAATATCCCCGCCGTCTGCGATCGAAATCTCGATGGTCAGGTTGGCCAAAACGATCAAAACGGTCACGTCGATCAAAGCGGTCAAAACGGTCATAGCGATCAAACATGTCATGACGGTCAAAC
>JAEYWQ010000145.1 GCA_023428885.1 Bacillota bacterium | reverse complement strand
GAGATACAAAAATCGGATTCAAATAGATTACCTCAACACCTAGTTCCTTCAGATAATCTAACTTTTTCATCACTCCGAGCAAATCCCCACCATAGAACTCTCGAATGCCACTGGTAGCGGGATACTTATTCCAATCCTTAACTTCAACCGTGCCCTCTCCAATATATTTATATTCGTTGTCTAGTACGTCGTTAGAGCTGTCACCATTGAAGAATCGATCCACAAAAATCTGATAGAAAACTGCTCCTTTCGCCCAGTTTGGCGTATGAAATCCAGGGGTAATAACAAACAAAAAAGCTGTATTCAGCGTATCGGAAAGTCCAATATTGGTGTAGAAATATTCCTTGTTGTCAGCTTCTAGTATAAAATAATAGTAGACCTGTTCGTCTCTCAATGCCAGTTCTATCTCATAATAATCAAAAAGAGCATCGTTATCTACCATGCTCATTAATAACTTTTTATCTTCTATAAATAAGAATACTTTATTCACATTCTGTCTAGCTGTACGAATTCGAATTCGAACTGTCTCATTGACACCAGGTTCTTGTGGAATTCGATAATCGCTTGTTCCATCACTAAACACTGCATCGCGATTCAACGAATTTGATATTATCATCGTATTATTCACATCGTTTACTTCCATTCGTTCCTAGATACCTCTCGTTCCTAATGTCCTTGATACATTTTATTATAGATTATGTTTAAATACAATAGGTATTACACCAATCTTAAGCTTTCGGTACTTCTTCCCTGTAGCGTGTGTGCATCCGGTTTCGAAGAAACCGTTACTTTGGTCCTTTGGACCAAAGTAAAAAGGACAGCTTCACGGGTGCTGTCCTTTTTGGAGAAGGTATTTTTGTTACTTATGGGGTGTAGCAAAAACTATATAATGTATTGGGGTTTACGTATGTTAGTATATCACGCTGGCCCAATAAAGTGTGCACAAAGTTTACAAATATTTATAAAAGTTTTTGTCGCTTTTACACATATTAAATTCTTCTATGCCCTATTCAAATAGAAATATTGTTACAAAATATTTAGCAATATCGCCTTTTTTTATCAAAGCAATGTTTTGGTAATTACTACTAGTTCTCTGTTTCAAAAAGAGACTCAAATTCTTCGCGGCCAATACGTTCTTTTTCAATTAGACGCTTAGAACATTCATGCAATACATTCAAATGCTCCTCTAATAACTTCTTCGCTTTATCATAACATTCATCGATTATTTTGCGAACTTCATCATCAATCTTGCTTGCTACTGATTCGCTAAAGTTCTTAGTATGAGCTAAGTCTCTACCAATGAATACTTCATCATCATCAGAATCATAATTAACCATACCTAATGTTTCTGAGAATCCATAACGAGTAACCATGCTCCTTGCTGTTTTTGTTGCCATCTTGATGTCCTGTGAAGCACCTGTTGTTATATCATGAAAAATTAACTCTTCAGCGATTCTTCCGCCTAAACTAACCATAATATCTTGAAGCATTTTCCCCTTGGTATTAAACATCTCATCCTTTTCTGGTAATGGCATGGTATAGCCTGCTGCCCCACCAGTTGGAATAATTGATATGGTATAAACCGGTCCTACATCAGGAAGTAAGTGGAATAGGATTGCATGCCCAGCTTCATGATATGCAGTAATTTTCTTTTCCTTCTCTGAAATCACACGACTCTTTTTTTCAGTACCAATACCTACTTTGATGAAGGATTTCTTAACATCTTCCGATTTGATATAACTTCGATTATCCTTCGCAGCACTAATCGCTGCTTCATTTAATAGGTTCTCTAAATCTGCACCAGTAAATCCTGCGGTAGTCTGTGCAATCTGCTGTAAGTCAACATCTTCACCTAGTGGTTTTCCTTTTGCATGTACATTGAGAATTTCTTCTCTTCCCTTCACATCTGGTCTGCCAATCAATACTTTACGATCAAAACGTCCTGGACGCAGAATCGCAGGGTCTAAGATATCTACACGATTGGTTGCTGCCATAACGATAATGCCTTCATTCACACCAAAACCGTCCATCTCTACTAGCAACTGATTCAAAGTCTGCTCACGTTCATCATGGCCACCACCCATACCAGTTCCTCTACGTCTCGCAACGGCATCTATTTCATCAATGAAGATAATACATGGTGAGTTTTTCTTTCCTTCTGCAAATAAATCACGAACACGACTTGCACCAACACCAACAAACATTTCAACAAAATCAGATCCGGAGATGGAGAAGAAAGGAACTCCTGCTTCTCCTGCTACTGCCTTTGCCAATAAAGTCTTACCAGTTCCCGGAGGTCCTTCTAATAGAACACCTTTTGGAATTCTAGCTCCGACCTGAATAAACTTCTTAGGATTCTTTAAAAAATCTACTATTTCTTTTAATTCTTCTTTCTCTTCATGAAGGCCAGCTACATTCTTAAAGGTTGTCAATTTTCCTTCATCAGTAGTCATCTTCGCACGAGATTTCCCGAAGTTCATGACCTTGGAGTTGCCTCCACCGCCTCCACTTGCTTGATTTGTTAAGAAAGAAAACATAACAATAATAATGATAAAACCAATCAAATATGGTAACACACTGGTTAAGAACCAATTTGGTTTCTCAATATCGTACACATAGGAAGTGACGTTACTATTTCTAGCATCAAGCTCTGCTTTCTCTACATCTGGGACATTGATTGTATATGATTTGCCATCTGTCAAAGTAACCTTAATTCGACCAGTTGGCACTTCTTGATTCTGATAAACCTCTACTTGTTTCACACTACCTGCTCCTAATTGATCTAGGTAGGTAGTATAACTATAATTTTCACTACTACTATCCGAAAAACTCTCAGATAGGTAAACAGCGGCCATAATAATTAGTAGGAAAATAAAGTAAAAGCCATATCCCCTCATCGACTTTTTCATGCAAAACCTCCTTATACCTTATTATTGTTGTACCACACCGATGAATGGAAGATTTCTGTAAAATTGACAATAATCCAAACCATAACCTACTACAAATTCATCAGGAATCTGGAATCCTGTATAATCTACATAAACTTCTGCTTCTCTACGACTTGGTTTATCCAGCAGGGTACAAAGCTTCAAACTACTTGGCTTTCTTGTTTGAAGCATCTCCAAAAGGTAAGATAATGTTCTTCCAGAGTCAATAATGTCCTCTACTATAATAACATTCTTACCTTCAATAGACTCATCTAAATCCTTTAAAATACGAACTCGACCTGAACTAACGGTAGCATCACCATAACTAGAAACCGCCATAAAATCTATAGATACAGGAACAGTAATGTGTTTTGACAATTCAGTCATAAAGAACACACCGCCCTTTAATACGCAAATTAAATGAATCTCTTTACCTTCATATTCCTTACTAATCAATTCTCCTAATTCTTTGATTTTCTGTGCAATTGTCTCTTCAGATAACAGTACTTTAATGTTTTCTGCCATCGTATAACACCTCTTCTTTCTACTAATTTTCTCCATTCTCAATTGTGACAGACAAGATTCGTCTTGTCTCGTCATCCACCAAGAATGCTTCAGATGTACGGATTCCTGGTACCCATAATACATGACTTCCTACGGTTACCAGATACATCTTCTCTCGTTTCTCTTTGGGTATTTTTGCATCAATAAAAAATGATTTTAAAGATTTTCTTCCCCCATTTTGATTAATCTGAAGAAAATCCCCCTGTTGCCTTGTTCTTATCACAACAGTATCTCTTATTTTATCATAATCAAACCATTTCGTATA
>JAEYWQ010000035.1 GCA_023428885.1 Bacillota bacterium | reverse complement strand
TTTCTGTACTGCTTCGGAGAGTGCGGTCAACACTGGTCTTGCACCGCTTGCAATACCACAAGTGGCCATACCAACAACTACACGGATTCCAGCTCCAGCTTCGCTACGAATACCGATCTGACCCTGCATTTTCTCTCGGATTGCTCTTAATTCATCAAGAGATTTCATGTTCCATCCTCCTATTTAGACTATAAATATTGCTACTGATTCGCTATAAAATAACTTCTTGATCAACTTCCTGTTTGTTGTCGTTTAGAAACTCTTTTATATAGATTGAAACATCGGGAATATCGAATGGTAAATCTCCGAGTATCTTTCTAAATTCTCTTGTATCAAGGGTAAAGCTTCTTTCATCTACAGTATATGTGTATAAGAAATCTATCCGGTTATTCAAGGTGATTAATGTATGCATCGTACTTGTCATGTCTCCAAGCGGCATCCGGTCTATATGGGATAGTACAAAATTAGCTGTAACCTGTGTCCCTACGCCTAGGATAGACTGTATGTCAAAATCTCCGCCGGTGACATTGGCTGCATATTGAAAAAACGGAATTCCCAATCCGACTTTACGCGTTGTTCTTGTAGTAAAGAAAGGATCAGAGACAGCTTTTATTTGTTCCTGCGTCATCCCACAACCATCATCTTTTATGGTGATTGTTAAGAGGTCCATTTTACGATTTGCAGTCACAGCAATTTCGATTAATTTCGCATTTGCGCGAATAGAATTCTGTGCAACATCCAGTACGTTGAGAGAAATTTCCGGCATCATAATGATTACCTCTATACGTTAATTGTACTTTGATAATATACCATCAATATCATCTACGGTAAGTCTTCCATATACATCATCATTTACTGTCAATACAGGAGCAAGTCCGCAAGCACCAATACAACGACATGCTTCGAGAGAATATTTACCATCTGGAGTGCAATCTCCACCCTCAAGTCCTAGTTTTTCTTGAAGTTTAGAATAAATATCTCCAGAACCCTTTACATAGCATGCTGTACCAAGACAGACGGAAATTTTATATTTTCCTTTTGGGTTAAGTGAAAATTGGGAATAGAAAGTTACAACTCCATAGATCTTTTCCAATGGAATGTCTAAATTGTTTGAAATTATGGTTTGTACTTCAATTGGTAAGTAGCCATAAATTTCTTGTGCCTTTTGCAGTATAGGCATTAGTGCGCCTTTATCGCTTTTAAGTTCATCGATGATGGCAATGAGCGCTGCTTCTTGCTCTTTTGTTCCCGCAAAAGGAACAGTCGATTTCTGAAAGCCCATTTTAAAACCTCCTTGATAGTTTTTTAACAATCTTTCGGCTGACATGTTGTCGAAAAACAATAATATTATAGCATAACTTTCGTATAAAATCCACAATGTTATATATTTAACAAATGTTTACCAGTACAACCAGTATATTCTAAATACAATTTGTGAATTTATATAATCAAAATGTTTATTTAATAAATGTATATAGATAATTATTACAAATATGCTATAAAAAGTGGAAATATATAGGTTGTGAAAGTTAATATATTAACATATTTTAGGATAAATTCCTTGTATTTTGGTTGAAATGGGCCTTTGGTAATGTTATACTGAATGCAATGAAAAATACGTTAAATTATGTACAAACTTAATAAAAATCATCAGGAGGAGATATATGACAGTTACAGATATTCGAGATATACTTAATGCCAGGGTAATCTGTGGTGAGCAGTTCTTAAACCGTGAGGTTCGCTCGGGTTGCGGATCTGATATGATGAGTGATGTCCTGGCTTTTGTTAAAGAACAGTGCGTGCTATTGACTGGATTATGTAATTTACAAGTGATTCGGACTTGTGAGATGATGGATATTGTCTGTATTGTATTCGTTAGAGGGAAGAAGCCAGATGATGCAATGATTGAGCTTGCGATGGAACGAGAGATACCACTACTTTGCACGGGACACAGAATGTTCTCCGCATGTGGAATGCTTTACGAGAAAGGGTTACAAGCAGGTGCAGCCTATGAACGATTTGATTAAATTAACCTATCAGGTATCGGGGGATGATTTTACTCGAGCAGGAGAAGCATCTTCTGATGTAAAGAAAAAATTAAAGCAAATGAGTGTGAATCCAGAAGCTGTACGTAAAGTGGCGATTTCGATGTATGAGGGTGAGATTAATATGGTTATTCATGCCCATGGGGGATCAATCGAGGTCCTGATTAATCAAACTGAAATTGTAATGATTTTACGCGACAATGGTCCTGGTATTGTAGACATTGATCTTGCTATGCAAGCAGGATACTCAACGGCCCCAGATAATGTTCGTGCTCTTGGGTTCGGTGCGGGAATGGGTCTGCCGAATATGAAGAAATACTCGGATCATATGGAGATTGACAGTGTTTTGAATGTTGGAACAACTGTTACCATGAAAGTAATGTTATAGCAACGGAGGTTAAGTATGGGGAAGTTTTTCACTGCTGTTTCTTTACGGGAAGACTTGTGCATGGGGTGTATTAACTGTATTAAAAGATGTCCTACAGAAGCTATCCGTGTGCGTAACGGTAAGGCTGTGATTACAAAGGAGTTTTGTATTGACTGTGGAGAATGTATCAGAATCTGTAAACATCATGCAAAACAAGCAACCTATGATAGTATGGATGTCATGAAACGATATACATATACTGTTGCTCTTCCAGCGCCAAGCTTATATGGACAGATGAATAACCTGGAAGATGTGAATATTGTTCTGAATGCCTTAAAAAGAATGGGTTTTGATGATGTGTATGAGGTGAGCGGAGCAGCGGAAGCTCTATCTGCTTATACTAGAGATTTTATAGATAAACATAAGGAAATGTGGCCGATTATAAGTACTGCATGTCCATCAGTGACACGATTAATTCGCGTGAGATTTCCAAACTTGATTGAACATTTACTTCCGTTGAAACCTCCTATGGATATCGCAGCAAGTGTCGCGCGAGCAAGAGCTATGAAAAAAACTGGTCTTAGCTCTGAGCAAATTGGTATTTTTTTTATCTCTCCTTGTCCTGCTAAGGTAACTGCAGTTAAATATCCTTTAGGATATGAGCACAGTGATGTGGATGCTGTTCTAGCCATCAAGGAGATTTATCCTACCTTAATTAGCCATATGAAGGATGTTGCCCTACAAGATGAGATAGAGGATTTGGCTACCGGTGGTAAGATCGGTATCAGTTGGGGATCATCCGGTGGGGAAGCAGGGGGATTACTGATTGATAGTTACTTAGCAGCAGATGGGATGGAAAATATTATTCGCGTCTTAGAAGATATGGAGGATCAAAAGTTCTCAAACCTAGAGTTTATTGAACTGAATGCCTGTCATGGCGGCTGCGTTGGTGGGGTATTAACTGTGGAAAACCCATATGTTGCGAAGGTTAAATTAAAACGATTGCGCAAGTATATGCCAGTGGCTAGAAATCATGATCTGATTGATGAAAAAGATTTGTGGTGGACTGATGATGTAGAATATGAACCTGTGTTTAAGTTGGGGGATAGTCTGATACAAAGTATCAATATGATGGTCAAGGTGGAGGAACTTACTCAAAGTTTTCCTGGATTGGATTGTGGATCATGTGGTGCACCTAACTGCAAAGCATTAGCAGAAGATATTGTTCGAGGTGTGGCGAAGGAAACAGATTGTATTCATATATTTAGGAAGAAGATGAGTAAGTTGTCAAATGAAATGGAGGAGGATACATGATAGTTAAAGAACTTATGGAAAGATCAGAGTTCAAGGTAGTTAATCCGGGGAGTGATTTAGCCAAGGTAATATCAAAACCCTTTTGCTGCGATTTACTTAGCATAGCAATGAGTAAATTGCCAGCAGGTAGTGCTTGGGTTACAGTCATGGGTAATATGAACACGCTTGCTGTAGCATCCTTAACAGAAGCAGCCTGTGTAATTTTAGCAGAGGATATTCAACTGGATGAGCCGGCACAGGCGAAAGCATTAAGTGAAGGAGTAACCGTTCTTTCTACGTCACTGCCGATTTTTGAGGCAGCGGTATTGATCCAACAATTATTACTTGCCTGAGATTGCGTATGATTTACACATCCATTCCTGTTTATCTCCTTGTGCAGATGACGATATGACACCGGCAAATATCGTAGGAATGGCAAAATTGAAAGAATTACAGGTGATCGCAATTACAGATCATAACAGCTGTCGTAATTGCGGTCCTGCGATGGAATTAGGTGATGAGGCAGGTATTCTTGTGATTCCAGGGATGGAGCTTACCACCGAAGAAGAAGTTCATGTGATTTGCTTGTTTGAAAGTTTACCAGCTGCAATGGAATTTGATGCTTGTGTATATCAAAGATTACAAAAGATTGTGAATAATCCTAATATCTTTGGTAAGCAGTTGGTGGTAGATAAGACAGAAGAAATCATAGATGAGGAGCCGTATCTACTGATTAATGCTACAAGCATATCTTTTGATGAGGTGTTTTCCTTGGTGAAGGAGTTTCATGGCATAATGATTCCAGCACATATAGATAAGAATAGTAATAGCTTGTTATCAAATCTGGGATTTATACCAAATACGAGCCAGTTCACCTGTATTGAGGTTAAAGACTTAGAAAATATTGCACTTATCCAGAAAAGAAATCCATATGTGAATGGGTGTCGTGTGGTATCGAATTCTGATGCACATAATCTATGGGGGTTAAATGAAGCAAGCAATAGAATCTATGTGAAGGAGGTTACCATTCAGGGGGTTTTGAAGGCCTTGACTGCACTTTTTAGTTAGCTCTTATTTTATTTTCATTTATGCCGATATATGGTATATCAGCGATATTGTATCAAAGGATCTATCTTTACTTTGATTGCATTAATGTTGGTAAGAAGCCGTAAGGCTAAAGAGTAACAAGGAAGT
>JAEYWQ010000005.1 GCA_023428885.1 Bacillota bacterium | reverse complement strand
ACACTAATGAATGCAGTTCATGAAGTAGAACTTGCTTATGAACACTATAAAAATGATCCTGATTTTATAAAAGAATTAGATGAATTATATCGAAATTATGCGGGTAGACCTTCTATGCTATATTACGCGCAGAAAATGACCAAAGATTTAGGAGGAGCCAAGATTTACTTGAAACGGGAGGATCTTAATCACACTGGATCCCATAAAATTAATAACGTGTTAGGTCAGGTATTATTAGCAAAAAAAATGGGAAAGAAGAGAGTAATTGCAGAAACTGGTGCAGGCCAACATGGAGTAGCTACTGCAACAGCTGCGGCATTGATGGGGTTAGAGTGTGAGATTTTCATGGGGAAAGAGGATACGGATCGTCAGGCACTTAATGTGTTTCGTATGGAATTGCTGGGGGCTAAGGTGCATCCAGTGATGAGCGGAACTATGACTTTAAAAGATGCCGTGAATGAAACAATGAGGGAGTGGACCAAGAGAGTAGAGGATACCCTATATGTGTTAGGCTCTGTCATGGGGCCTCATCCTTTCCCTACCATTGTTCGTGATTTTCAAAGAGTTATTAGTAAAGAGATTAAGAGTCAGATCTTAGAGAAAGAGAATAAGCTACCGGATGCAATTATTGCCTGTGTGGGGGGGGGCAGCAACGCTATGGGTGCTTTCTTTGAGTTTATCCCTGAGGAAAGTGTTCAATTAATTGGCTGTGAAGCAGCAGGTCTTGGAGTGGATCATCCAAAGAATGCCGCAACCATTGCCAATGGCACACTTGGAATCTTTCATGGTATGAAGTCAATATTTTGTCAGGATGAATATGGCCAAATTGCTCCCGTTTACTCCATCAGTGCAGGTCTTGATTATCCTGGAATTGGACCAGAACATGCCATGTTACATGAGATTGGTCGTGCACAATATGTGCCAATCACTGACGATGAGGCTGTATCAGCCTTTGAATATATGTCTAGAACAGAAGGTATCATTCCAGCCATTGAAAGTGCTCATGCCATAGCCTATGCAAGAAAATTAGCACCAAGTATGAAGAGGGATCAGATTATCGTCATTAACGTATCAGGACGTGGGGACAAAGACGTTGCGGCAATTGCAAGATATAGGGGGGTACAAATCTATGAGTAGGATACAAGATGCATTTTTGAATAAAAAGGGGTTTGTAGCCTTCATTACTGGGGGTGACCCAAGTCTTTCGATTACAGAAGAACTCATCTATGCCATAGAGAAGGCAGGAGCTGATTTGATTGAAATTGGAATTCCATTCTCTGACCCAATTGCAGAAGGAGAAGTAATACAGGAGGCAAATGAGAGAGCTCTCGCTGCAGGCTGTACCACACATAAACTGTTTGATCTTGTAGAGCGGGTTCGTAAAACCGTTAAAGTTCCACTTGCTTTCATGACCTACCTAAATCCAATCTTTACTTATGGTAAAGAGAAATTTATGAAGCGCTGTGAGGAGGTTGGGATTGATGGTGTTATCGTTCCTGATCTTCCTTTTGAAGAGAAAGATGAACTTGAGGAGGTTTGTTTGACACACCATATAGACTTAATATCTCTGGTAGCGCCGACTTCAAAGAATCGAATACGATTGATAGCGAAAGAGGCTAAGGGCTTTTTATACTGTGTTTCTTCTCTTGGAGTAACGGGGGTACGCTCTGAGATAACAACGGATATCAAAGGTATGGTTGCGTTGGCAAAGGAGCTTACAGACATTCCTTGTTTGATTGGTTTTGGTATATCCACACCTGAGACGGCAGCTGCTATGGCTATGGATAGTGACGGAGTTATTGTTGGCAGTGCCATTGTGAAATTAATTGCAGAATATAAAGAAGACAGCATCTCATATGTCTATGATTTTGTTAAGTCTATGAAAGAGGCAATTACGCAATATTGAGCTCTTATGATTGCCCTTTTGTTATCATTTGTGATATGATTAGCCTATCAAAGTGTTGTTCGTAATGATAAAGATACATATCATTGCTTATCCTAGAGCTATAAGGAGGCTATCAGTTATCCGATGAAAGATCAGCAACATACCATAAAAAGATATCAGTATAAGATGATTGCTGTCATCTTTTGGCTTGCATGTTGGCAACTTCTTAGTATGAGAATTAATAATGTCATATTTTTACCTTCACCGCTTCAGACGATTGGTAATCTGTTGGAACTGGGCCAGACAATTGAGTTTTGGAAAACAGTATCTAATTCTGTATTACGTATCGGTGGAGGTTTTTTTCTTGCAGTTATACTTGCTAACCTCTTGGTACTGCTAACCTGTCGTTTTAAGGTTTTCAATGAGATTATCATATTGGGAATGCAAATAATAAAGTCTATTCCCGTGGCTGCTTTTATCATATTAGCACTTTTGTGGATTCAATCTAAAAATCTATCCATACTAATTTCTTTTCTCATGGTTTTGCCGATGATTTATACAAGTTTATTGAAGGGTATTGAGTCAACTGATTCTAAACTTCTTGAGATGGCTAAGGTGTTTCGGCTTTCTAACATGAAAAAGCTGCGTTATATCTATCTCCCTGCTGTCCTTCCTTATATCATTACTGCATGTTCTGTGAGTTTGGGTTTTTGCTGGAAATCTGGAATTGCTGCTGAGGTTATTTCGATTGCTCAATATTCTATTGGTGGACGTTTGTATGACGCAAAACTCTACTACGATACCAAAGAGGTATTTGCCTGGGTTATCGTCATTGTTTGCATTAGTATTCTCTTTGAAAGGTTGGTAATGTACCTGATTCAAAGATTAAGTAGGCTTATAACAAAAACAAAAGCGGAGGACTAATATGGGACAAGAGATAATATTGCAAGGGGTTAGTAAATCCTATTCTGGTCTTACCGTAATAAAAGATTTTACCGCAAAGATGTCATACGGAGAAATCACTTGTATTATGGGACCTTCAGGATGTGGAAAGACAAGCTTATTGAATCTATTACTTGGGCTTAGTAAGCCTGATCAGGGAAACATTCAAGGGCTGGATCAAAAAACAGTGGCAGCAGTGTTTCAGGAGGACAGGCTTTGTAATCAAATTGATGCCATTGAGAACGTGAAACTTGCAAGCACAATCAAACTTTCCAGCGATCGCATTATCGAAGAGTTTCAAAAGGTTCAATTAAGTGAGTATATAAACAAACCGGTGAGTCAATTGAGCGGAGGCATGAAGCGAAGAGTTGCTATAGTTCGTGCAATACTTGCAGGTTCTGAGATCCTTGTTATGGATGAACCAATTAAGGGATTAGACCTAGAGTTAAAACAAATTGTATTAAACTATATTAAAAATGCAACTATAGGGAAAACTGTAATTATGGTTACACATGACATAAATGAAGCACAGTTTTTGGGAGCAAAGATCATAGATTTAGCTGGCCTTAGGTCGTAAAGCTAGAGAGAAATACTATTTTAGGTAGGAGTTTAATTTTATATTGTTTTTGACTTGGATTTTTGTTACAATATTCCACAGGCAAAAAGCCAGGAGGAGGAAATTATGAAGAAGAAAATATTATCTATGTTATTAATTGCTACTATGACTGTGACAGCTATCACAGCATGTGGTAAAAAGCAAAAAGACGATGTGGCTGCAACACAGGCTCCAACTGCAACAGAGGCTCCAGAAGCTACGAAAGCACCTGAAGCTACGTATACCATGGAAGAAATAGAAACAGCAGGTAGCGTTAGTGGCTTGACATATACCAATAGTTTTATTGGATTTTCTATTACTGTACCAGAAAATTGGTCTGTAGAGGATTCAGCAGGTACGTATGACTATCTAGTTAATGTAGCCGGTATGGCGAAGGATTTGGAAACGCTAAAGTCTACCTTATCTTCCCAAGGAGTAAACTATTTATTCTATGGACTTGACTCTGAATTGACTGAATTGGGTGGTTCTGACAATATTCTTGCACAGTCAATGTCAGCAAGTTTATTTGGTGATATGGATATCGAAACAGTCATTTCTTCCTTATCAGCAATGATTAAACAACAATATACTGCTATGGGAGCGTCTTGTACCATAGGTGAAGCAGTGAAAACCTCAGTGGGAGATCAGGATATTTATCAAGTAACTGCAACTGCTACGATGGCTAAGGATGCTCAAGGCAATGATATCAATTTGGTTATTCGTCAGGAATACATCAGCTTTGTAAGAAATGGTGTTTTAGTTTATATGGCAATTAGTACATCTCAAGAAGATAGTGCAGCCATTGCTAAAGAGTTTGTTGATTCCATAAACTTTCAATAAATAGAGAAATTAACTCTTTTCAATCAGTATCTCTCATGTTATGATAGGAAAAATAGCACGTAAGGTGCGTTCATATATTGGAGGATAATTAGATGCATATCACATTGACCGGTAACTTAGGGAGTGGAAAATCAACGATTTGCAAAATTTTAGAATCAAAGCATGGCTATGAGATATATTCCACTGGTAAGGTACAAAGAAAGCTAGCAGAGGATCTTGGAATTACAGTATTAGAGATGAATCAATTAATGTGTACTGACAATAAGTATGATCATATGATTGATGATACTACTGCTAAGATTTCAAGGGAGAACCCTGATAAGGCGATTGTATTCGACTCTCGACTTGCTTGGAATTTCGTCGAAACGTCCTTTAAGGTGTTCTTATCGGTTAGCTTGGGTATTGCAGCGAAACGTGTTTATGCAGATAATCGA
This sequence comes from Bacillota bacterium, assembly GCA_023428885.1. Lineage (GTDB taxonomy): Bacteria > Bacillota > Clostridia > Lachnospirales > Lachnospiraceae > Lachnoclostridium. Next base: position 16,174 of record JAEYWQ010000005.1, on the reverse strand, counting down.
GGTGAAGTTGAGAAGTATTCATCTGTTGAGGATGCGAAGGCACAATTAAAGCTACGTGCTGAGACGGAGGACAAGCGTTATAAGGATATCTATAATCTAGATTATTTTAACTTTCATAACTATAATTTGATTTTAGACAGCACCTATTGTGAACCTGAATTATTGTCCCATATCATGATTGAAGAGTCAAAAAACTATCAGCCTAATAAGACAAAGATACTAATGACAACAAAGCGCTTAGGTGTAGAAGCAGTAGTCAATGAAGTATCAGAAGTTTATCAGTTAGAAGGCGATGTAGTGATTGAACAGTATGAAGATGATTTCAGAGTTGTTTCTGGTATGGAAGTGGTTCAAGAAGCGGCCAGCAAAGGCATCCCATTCGTAAGTGTTCATTTAATATAATAGAATATCTATAGTTCTAAGAATATTACAGAGGCTGTTTCATGTTTATGAGACAGCCATTTTTAAATCATAGGAAATTGCTACGCAATGTCCTATGATTTAAAGGTACTTCGTGCCGAGATGCACACGACCGGGTAAGGTAAAATGTCGCAAAAATCGCGACACCCGGACGGCGCTGGAACAAAGTGTGCTTTCAAAGTATCTTTAGTCGTGAGAGTGTGCGAGGCACACTTTGTTCCAGGTATTTTGCTATGCACATCACTTTGTTAATTGCCATATGTTACATTGTTTTTCTTTGGATAGAACCTTGTCTTCTACAAACAATAGTATTAATTTAGCTAGGATTGATACGAGGTGATTGCTTGGAAAAACGAGAGTTTTTTACTAAGAAACAAAAAAAATTACTTATTACCTTGGGAACAGTCATTGCGGTATATGTTGGAATGAAGTATTTATTGCCGTTATTTGTTCCTTTTTTATTTGCCTATTTTTTTGCATGGATACTACGGCCAGTTGTGGGTTTTTTATATCGAAAATTTAGAATTCCACTGTCGATCGGTGGAATCATAGGTGTGCTTTTTTTGCTGGTAGTATTTTCTACTATCTTGTTTTTTCTGGGAAGAGTGATATTCAACCAAGCGGTTCTATTCATAAAGAACATACCCACCTATGAGAGGTTCCTTTCACAGCAATTAGAAGGGATTTGCTCTCACTGTGATGGAATGTTTGGGTTAAAGGATGGAAGTATAAGAATAATGGTAGATAACGGGTTACAGTCGGTGATAGAATATTTACAAGTTGACTTGTTACCTAAGATAACACAAAAAACTATTCTGATAGCATTTTCACTTGCTGGGCTAGTTGCAATTATTCTCATTATACTTATTGCAACGGTGCTGTTTGTCAAGGATATGGAGGAATATAAGGCGGGACTTAAGGAATCAGAATTTTATCCAGCCGTTCATAAGATTACTCAAAAACTTTCAGATACCGGAATTGCTTATATGAAGACACAAATGATTATAATGACCATAATTGCAGGAGTGAATGCTTTGGGATTCTTCATTCTTAAAAACCCCTATGCACTATTGATTGGGATTCTTGTAGGGGTTTTTGATGCGTTTCCGGTGCTAGGAAGTGGGCTAATCTTGGTTCCTTGGAGTATTATTATGGTACTTCAAAAAAAGTTTATGGCAGCAGCTATTATTATGACAATTTTTGCTGTCTGTCAAATCATACGTGAGGTTCTGGAGCCAAGATTATTAGGAAATAAGATTGGGATTCGGCCAATCTATAATATGATTGCAATGTATGTTGGACTACAATTATTTGGTGTCACTGGTTTTTTCTTAGGACCCTTATCCCTTGTCATTATTCGTACTGTTGTAATTGAAACAACAAAGGAGAATAACAAAGAAGGTCCTTCCTAGTGGTAACATAAGTCTTGACAAATTAGACAAGTCAGAATAAAATCAAACTAATACTCAAGGATATTGATTTTACTTGCAGAATCCTTAATTCTAGAAGAAAGAGACAGGAATTTTTGTGATACTCTAGCAGATTAGAATGTGGTTTAGTAGAGGATTTCAGTCCCTTACATTGTAAGGGACTGTTTTAGATTATAAGAATTTGCCTGCTAGATCTATAATTTAAAAGGATGGGAAATTGTAAAAATGCTTAAAGGAGAATGTTTATGGCAAACGAGAAGAAATTAGTTGAGTCCATTACCTCAATGGAAGAAGATTTCGCACAATGGTATACGGATGTTGTGAAGAAGGCAGAGTTAGTTGATTATTCTGGTGTTAGAGGCTGTACAATATTTAGACCAGCAGGTTATGCAATATGGGAGAACATACAGAAGGAATTGGATGCTCGATTTAAAGCAACTGGTGTTGAAAATGTATATATGCCAATGTTTATTCCGGAGAGTTTATTAAACAAAGAAAAAGATCATGTGGAAGGTTTTGCACCAGAAGTAGCTTGGGTTACCCATGGTGGTGGTGAGAAGCTTCAGGAACGCCTCTGCGTTCGCCCTACTTCTGAGACTCTTTTCTGTGATTTTTATTCCCATATTATTGAGTCATATCGTGATTTACCAAAACTTTATAATCAATGGTGTTCTGTAGTACGTTGGGAAAAGACAACAAGACCCTTCTTACGTACCTTAGAATTCTTATGGCAGGAGGGCCATACCGCCCATGCTACTGCCGAAGAAGCGCAAGAGAGAACAGAACAGATGTTAAATCTCTACGCTGATTTTTGCGAAGAAGTTCTTGCAATTCCTATGGTTCGTGGTAAGAAGACAGATAAGGAAAAGTTTGCTGGTGCAGAGGCTACTTATACTATCGAAGCCCTTATGCATGATGGAAAAGCTCTTCAGTCAGGAACAAGCCATAATTTTGGAGATGGTTTTGCGAAAGCATTTGGCATCCAATATACAGATAAAGAAAACAAATTACAATATGTTCATCAGACTTCCTGGGGTATGACAACCAGATTAATTGGTGCGATTATAATGGTACATGGAGATAACAGTGGACTTGTATTACCTCCAAGAGTTGCGCCAACTCAAGTTATGATTGTTCCAATTATGCAAAAGAAGGAAGGCGTTTTAGAAAAAGCAAATGAATTAGCGGGTAAATTAGGAGCATTTAGAGTAAAAGTAGATGATTCCGATAAGAGCCCAGGCTACAAGTTTGCTGAACAAGAAATGCGCGGTGTTCCAGTACGTGTGGAAATTGGTCCTAAGGATATTGAAGCAAATCAGGCAGTCCTTGTTCGCCGTGATACCAGAGAGAAATTGGTAGTATCCTTAGATGAAATCGAAGGCAAGATCAAAGAAATATTAGAAGCTATGCAGGTTGAGATGTTGGAACGTGCAAGAGTTCATCGTGATAATCATACCTACGAAGCACATACCACAGAAGAATTTAAGGATTTAGTTGCGAATAAGCCAGGATTTGTTAAGGCTATGTGGTGCGGTGAACGTACCTGTGAAGATGAAATTAAAGAAATAACAGGCGCAACTTCTCGTTGTATGCCATTTGCTCAAGAACAGATCTCCGATACTTGTGTATGTTGCGGCAAGAAAGCAATTTCCTTAGTTTACTGGGGGAAAGCTTATTAATTGAATAGGTTAGGAGGACTTCAAGATGAAAGGACGTACCTTAACGTTACTAACAGATTTCTATGAATTAACCATGATGCAGGGGTACTTCAAGAATCATTCCAACGAAAGAGTGGTTTTTGATGCGTTTTATCGTACCAATCCATCTGGTAGTGGTTATGCAATTTGCTGCGGTTTAGATCAAGTGATTGATTATATAAAGAACTTAAATTTTGATGTAGATGATATCGCTTATCTTAAAAGCTTAGGAATATTTTCAGAAGATTTCTTAGAATATTTATCAAACTTTAAATTTACAGGTGATATTTATGCTGTTCCGGAAGGATCGGTAGTATTCCCAATGGAACCGATGCTTAAGGTGGTGGCTCCAATTATGGAAGCTCAGCTTGTGGAGACTGCGATATTGAATATTGTGAATCATCAGAGCCTGATTGCCACTAAAGCAAGTCGTGTATGCTATGCTGCCAGAGGAGAATCCGTAATGGAATTCGGTTTACGCCGTGCCCAGGGACCGGATGCTGGTACTTTAGGAGCCAGAGCTGCTGTGATTGGTGGCTGTGTTGGAACCAGTAATGTATTATGTGCTCAAATGTATGGTGTTCCTGCCCTTGGAACCCATGCTCATAGTTGGATTATGAGTTTTGAAAATGAATTAACAGCATTCCGTAATTATGCCGACTTATATCCGCAGAATATCACATTACTTGTGGATACTTATGATACCCTTCGCTCTGGGGTACCGAATGCAATTAAAGTATTTCAGGAGATGAAAGAAGCTGGAAAATTAACAGGACGTTATGGTATCCGCTTAGATAGCGGTGACCTTTCTTATTTATCTAAAAAAGCAAGAAAGATGCTGGATGAAGCAGGATTTACACAGGCATCCATCACTGCATCTTCTGATTTAGATGAGTATTTAATTGATTCTTTAAAGACGCAAGGTGCTAAGATTAATTCCTGGGGTGTCGGTACGAATTTAATTACCTCCAAGGATTGTCCTGCCTTTGGTGGTGTATATAAACTAGCAGCAATTGAAAAAGATGGTGTATTTATTCCTAAGATCAAACTCTCAGAAAATCAATGGAAGATTACCAATCCAGGCAATAAGACAGTATATCGAGTTTATGAGAAGGAAAGTGGTAAGATTAAAGCGGATTTGATTGCATTGGTTGGAGAGAAATTCTCAGAATCAAATCCATTGTTGCTCTTTGATCCAATTGCCACTTGGAAGAAGACCTATCTAAAACCTGGAACCTATACCATGCGTGAAATGTTAGTTCCAATATTTTTAGAAGGAAAATGTGTTTATGAATCCCCATCTGTAATGGAAATTCGTGAATATTGTATGAAAGAATTAGATACATTATGGGATGAAACAAGACGTTTGGTAAATCCTCATGATGTGTATGTGGACTTAAGTAATGATCTATATCATGTGAAGAGTTCACTGCTAGACACCTATAACGCTTACGTTAGTGAATAATATGGGGCATACAATACTCTTGACAAATCTACCCAAGTAAGGTATTCTCAATTAAAGATTAACATTGTTAATTATTGACCATAGAATTGGAGTATTGGATATGGATACCGAACCCGTTAAGCTGATTACAGCATTGCATCACTTTAAGGTACTTGTAAGTCAGCTAAAACCACAAGGCGAGATGACTTTTGGTGAGTTTTGTGTGATGAGCATGATTGATCAAGAAACGGAATCAACAAATCATAAATTGACGCCAACTAGATTAAACGAATTGCTTGGTACCAAAAAGCCGGCAACTTCCCGCATTCTAACGGTGCTTGAAAAGAGGGGCTTTGTTGTTAAGACATGTGATGAGAACGATCATCGCATGAGCTATCTTGAGCTAACGAATCTTGGAAGACAAGTGTTATCACAAGAACGAGAGGAGTTTCATAAGTTAGTTAATAGAATCACCGCTCGTTTGGGAAATGAAGATATTGAACAGATTACATCGACCTTATCACGATTAAGTGATATATTAGAAGATGAAATAGAGGTTGCTACTAAATGGTAGCAATCTTTTTTTATTCAATTGGAAATTGCGTCGCAACTGCAAAGCAGACAATTGTTCCTACATAATAAGCAGGAAAATGTATTATTTTAAAGGTTATCGTCAATAATAATTCAATGGATGTGTATAAAAATTAGCTAAAATTACTTGACATAATGAAAAAAATAAGTAATACTTGTAACTAACAATAGTTAACTTAGTTAATTAAAAATTTTCCAAATTCCAGAATCAAATTAGGTGTGAAGGAATTGCAGGCTACCTTACTGAGGAAAGTAAGCTTTTCTATACACTTTATAGATTAGATTATCATAATAAGAAGGAGGAGTTTGATGAAAGATGTAATATTTCAGGTAACACCACAGGTTAGGAAGTTGGCAGCAATATGTGCGAGCAGGGATAAAGTGCCGGCTAAGCTTTACCTAGATTATGATGTTAAGCGTGGACTAAGAGACTTGAATGGTAAGGGAGTTTTAGCTGGTTTAACCAATATATCAGAGGTGCATGCTAAAGATATTATCGATGGCAACGAAGTTCCTTGTGATGGTATGCTTTTTTACCGAGGATATGACGTCAGAGATTTGACGCAAGGCTTTCTATCTCAAGGAAGATTTGGATTTGAAGAGATTACATATCTTTTGCTATTTGGTGAACTACCAACCGAATCAGAATTGGAAAGCTTTCAAAAAGAGTTAGGTGAGCGTAGATCTCTACCAAGTAATTTCTGCCGTGATGTTATTATGAAGGCTCCTAGTAAGGATATTATGATTTCTCTCGCCAAAAGTATTCTTACTCTGTATTCCTACGATAAGGAAGCGGAGAATACTTCTATCCCTAATGTTATGAGACAATGTCTGAACTTAATCAGTCAATTCCCTATGTTAGCAGTCTATAGTTATAATGTATATAGCCATAGTATGGGCAACAGTCTGTATATCCACCCACCAAAAGAGAATTTATCAACTGCTGAGAACATCTTGTTAATGCTTCGCCCAGATAAACAGTATACCAAGTTTGAAGCATCTGTATTAGATATAGCACTTGTACTGCATATGGAGCATGGAGGTGGTAACAATTCTTCCTTTACCACACGTGTTGTTACATCTTCTGGAACTGATACCTATTCGGTTATGGCAGCAGCATTAGCATCGTTAAAGGGTCCACGTCATGGTGGTGCCAATATCAAGGTAATGCAAATGTTTGATGATCTGAAGAGTAAGGTGAATGATTGGAAGGACGAAGATGAAGTAGCCTCTTATCTTAGAAGAATCTTACAGAAAGAGGAGTTTGATCGTTCCGGTCTTATCTATGGTATTGGTCATGCAGTATACTCTAAGTCAGATCCTCGTGCAGAGATATTCAAAGGTTTTGTTAGTAAGCTGGCAGAAGACAAAGGGAAACAAGACGAATTTAAATTATATACCATGGTGGAGAAACTTGCTCCTAAGTTAATTGGAGAAGAGCGTAAAATTTACAAGGGTGTAAATATGAATGTAGACTTCTATAGTGGATTTGTTTATAGTATGCTGGAATTACCTTTAGAATTATATACACCGATGTTTGCTATTGCAAGAATCGTAGGATGGAGTGCTCATCGTCTCGAAGAATTGGTAAGTGCTGAGAAGATTATTCGTCCGGCTTATTTGAGTGTATCGGATCGAAGAAATTATATAGATATGGATCAAAGATAATAAGTGTAATCGTATAATAAGGATAATATTAAGAGCAACCTTTTCTAAATAGATTAAGGTTGCTCTTGTGTTTGGAAGCTTAAACCTGCTTTGGCTTCTCTTTATTACTCACGAAGTCCTTTCACGAAATCTCGTAACTCTTCTTTGCTGTGGAACTGATCCCGCACACGAGCTACTGCTTCGAGCTCAGATCTGCTTAATTGTCCATACTCTGCACTAAATTCATCATCACCCCAAATTAGAGCTGGTAGCACTCTTACTCCGAAATTATCATCTGTTCCGAATGAAATTGGTTCCATATTCATCACCTCAAAATCATTATTTGTAGAAATATAATTTATATGTAAATGAATCGTTTGTAAAAATTGTTAATGGATCATTACACTAATTGATTGACAAAATTTTAAAGTTATCATATTATACAAGTATGAATTATATGTTTTAATAAGAAAGAAGGTTTTATTATGGCGATTAATTTTTCATGTCCGATTTCTGGAAGGCAACGTGACAATACCACAGTTCGTGTTGTTGCAGGGTTTGTTTTTATTATATCAGCGCTTACATTGGGAGTAGCAGCCTTAAGTTCAACTAGGACGGCGGCTATGATTACAGGAATATTAACACTTGACTTTGTGGTTAGGTCGTTTATAAAGCCCAAATACAGCCCATTGGCAACTTTGGCAAGGGGAATCGTATCGGGTCTTAATTTTCCAAAGAAAATGGTAGACAATGCACCCAAGGTGTTTGCGGCAAGAGTAGGTGTGGTTTTCTCCCTGCTTGCTACCATTCTGTATGCAGGAGGACAGCTCTATGCAGGCAGCATTGTGTTAGGTATTCTGCTTCTTTGTTCGGGTTTAGAGTCCTTTATTAGCTTTTGCCTAGGATGTTTCGTGTATGCTTTCTTACCAAGCAAATTGGGAAATGCTTTATCAAGAGAGTTTGTGAAGTAATATGAAGTTAATAAAAGATGATTCGATTTTTCACCCTTGACAAATTATTTTTTTTATACTAAGATGTAGAAAATATGCAAAAACGTTGACGAAGAGAGTAAGAATTTGAGAAAGTCACAGCGAGCTGTCGAGAGTGTGAGGACAGTACGAGTAAAAAATTTCTGAAAATCACTTTATCAGTTGCGATACTGAAAGATACTGGGAAACCAGACTAGTAAGTAAAGCCGGGATCTACCGTTATATAGATAATGTATCGAAGGAACACTTCCGTACGTGAAATAGGTGGTATAATAAGGCTAATGTGCGCTTGTCCTATTTTGGATAAGCGTTTTTTTAGTTTTTACAACTATTAAGGAAACAATATATCGATAGGTAAAATTATAGTTAAAGGAGAGATGTTATGTACGAGAAAGTATCCACCAATCTAAATTTCGTAGAGAGAGAAAAAGAAGTGCTAAAGTTCTGGAATGAGAACGAAATCTTTCAAAAGAGTATGGACTCTAGAAAAGAAGGTGACACCTTTACTTTCTATGATGGACCACCAACTGCAAACGGAAAGCCTCACATCGGTCATGTGTTAACTCGTGTTATCAAGGATATGATTCCAAGATACCAAACCATGAAGGGTGCCATGGTACCAAGAAAGGCTGGCTGGGACACCCACGGTCTTCCTGTAGAGCTTGAAGTTGAGAAGTTACTTGGCCTTGATGGAAAAGAGCAGATCGAACAATATGGATTAGAGCCATTTATCACAAAGTGTAAGGAAAGTGTTTGGAAATACAAAGGGATGTGGGAGGATTTCTCAGGAACCGTTGGCTTCTGGGCGGATATGGATGATCCTTACGTAACTTACCATGACGATTATATTGAATCAGTTTGGTGGTCTTTAAAACAGATCTGGAATAAGGGGCTGTTATACAAAGGATATAAAATTGTACCTTATTGTCCACGGTGTGGAACTCCTCTTTCTTCACATGAAGTAGCTCAAGGCTATAAGGATGTTAAGGAAAAATCAGTTATCGCTAAATTTAGAGTAAAAGACTCGGAGAATGAATATATCTTAGCTTGGACAACAACACCTTGGACACTTCCATCCAATGTTGCTCTTTGTGTGAATCCAGAAGAGACTTATGTAAAAGCCAAAGTAGGCGTGAATGCAAAAGGTGATGTTGTGAAAGCACTGGTAGAAGGGGAAGAGCAAACCGAAGCCAATACTATAGTTAGAACAGAATATTATTACCTTGCAGAAGCTTTATTATCGGTCATTGAAGGCGATTATGAAATAGTAGCTTCTATGGTTGGTAAGGACTTAGAATATAAAGAATATGAACCTTTATTCAACTATGCTATGAACAATCCAGATGGTAGTAAGAATGAAAAGGCTAATCGTGATAACGTCAATGGCAAGAAAGCTTTCTATGTGACATGCGATACCTATGTAACCTTGTCAGATGGTACTGGAGTTGTTCATATTGCACCAGCCTTCGGTGAAGATGATGCTAACGTTGGACGTAAATATGACCTTCCATTCGTTCAATTAGTGGATGAAAAGGGACAGATGAAAGCAGAAGTAACTGATTTGGCAGGTGTATTCTGTAAGAAGGCAGACGAAGGTGTGTTAAAGAATCTGGGTGAAAGCAAGCAGTTATTCAAGGTTCTTAAGTATGAACACAGCTATCCATTCTGCTGGAGATGTGATACTCCATTGATCTATTATGCAAGAGAGTCTTGGTTTATCAAAGTTACAGCAGTAAAGGATCAGTTAATTGCAAATAACAATACCATCAACTGGATTCCAGAATCCATCGGTAAAGGACGTTTTGGTGATTGGTTAGAGAATATCCAGGATTGGGGTATCAGCCGTAACCGTTATTGGGGAACTCCATTGAATGTATGGACTTGTGATTGTGGTAAAATGCACGCGATTGGAAGTATTGAAGAACTAAAATCTATGTCAGATAATTGCCCAGATAATATCGAGCTTCACAGACCATATATTGATGCAGTTACTATTAAGTGCCCAGATTGTGGAAAAGAGATGCACCGCGTTCCAGAAGTTATTGACTGTTGGTATGACTCAGGTGCTATGCCTTTTGCACAACATCATTATCCATTCGAGAATAAAGAGAAGTTTGAAGCTCAATTCCCTGCAGACTTTATTTCAGAAGCAGTGGATCAGACAAGAGGATGGTTCTATTCCTTACTTGCAATCTCAACCTTAATCTTTGATAAAGCTCCTTATAAGAATGTTATCGTATTAGGTCATGTTCAGGATGAGAATGGACAAAAGATGAGTAAGTCCAAAGGAAATGCGGTAGATCCATTTGATGCATTAGAAGAGTATGGAGCAGATGCAATTCGCTGGTATTTCTATATTAACTCAGCTCCTTGGCTACCTAACCGTTTCCACGGTAAAGCAGTAGTAGAAGGACAGCGTAAATTTATGGGTACCTTATGGAACACCTACGCCTTTTATGTGTTATATGCAAATATCGATCAATTTGATGCAACTAAGTACAGCCTGGATTATGATAAGCTCTCTGTTATGGATAAGTGGTTATTATCCAAGTTAAATACTGTTGTTAAGACCGTAGATAACAACCTGGCAAACTACAAGATTCCAGAAACAGCAAGAGCACTTCAAGATTTCGTAGATGAGTTAAGTAACTGGTACGTCAGACGTGGCCGTGAACGTTTCTGGGCGAAGGGAATGGAACAGGATAAGATCAATGCTTACATGACCTTATATACTGCCTTGGTTACCATTGCGAAGGCTTCTGCTCCAATGATTCCATTCATGGCTGAAGATATCTACCGTAATTTAGTTTGCAGTTTGGATAAAAAGGCTCCAATCTCGGTACACCTTTGCGATTTCCCAAGCTATAATGAGAACTTAATTGATGCCCAGTTAGAAAAGGATATGGAAGCAGTTCTTGATATTGTTGTACTTGGCCGTGCTTGTAGAAATACAGCGAATATGAAGCAAAGACAACCGATTAGCAAGATGTATGTTAAGGCTGAGATTACTCACAAAGCTGCAGATGGTAGCGTAAAAGAAGGAATGTCCGAATTCTATACCGAGATCATGGAAGACGAATTAAATGTGAAGAATGTCATCTTTACTTCGGATGTTCGTAACTTTACTTCCTATACCTTTAAACCGCAATTAAAGACTTTAGGACGTCGTTTTGGTAGCAGACTAAATGCATTAAAAGAGTTATTAGCAACAATCGATGGTAATAAGGCTATGGATGAATTAAATGAGAACAATACCTTAACCATTACCTTAGATGGTGAAACAGAGGTCCTAGAAAAAGACGATCTTCTGATTGAAGCTGCTCAGATGGAAGGCTATGTAGCAGATAGTGACCATGGTATTACAGTAGTATTAGATACCAACCTAACAGAAGAATTAATCGAAGAGGGCTTTGTTCGTGAAGTGATCAGTAAGGTTCAGACCATGAGAAAAGACGCAGGATTTGAAGTCATGGATCATATCACAATCTCGATACAGAATAACGAGAAGGTAGCTACCTTGGTTGCGAAGAATGCAGCTCAGATTCAGGGTATAGTATTAGCAGACAGCATTGTTTATGAAGAATTAGATGGATTCATGAAAGAGTGGAACTTAAACGGAGAAGATGTTAAGATCACTGTGAAGAAAAATTAAGAGTCCATCCAGCTCATCAAAAGGTCGACGAAATCATTCAAAAGGTTCAAGAAATACGCGCATGTATTGAGTTTGAAGTTTAATGAAAGAGCAAATATAACAAAAAAAGCCCATTTGGGCTTTTTTTGTTATATTTGTAAATTTTGACTTTAAACTATGTAGAAAAAAGTTTATAATGAAAGATAATTGTGGTGCTTATGAGAAGGAAAGGGTTTCGTTATGGAAAGAATCGAAAAGGTAAGTCAGTATTATACTTGTCTTGCTAATATGCAGCGAAAATTTGATAAATATGCAAGAAAACAACCTTTAAGAGCAGAAAGTCTGGAGGCTTATGAAGCTTGGGCTCAAGCATCGCGTACACAGTTATGGAAGTTGCTTGGCTTAGATAAGATGGAGGATAGCGAGCTAGATCCTGAGTTACTTGAAACGGTAGAGATTGAAGGTAGAATGAGACGGGAGAAGATGCTGATTCAAGTAGAGCCTCAGGTTTATATGCCATTTTATATCCTTTATCCAAAGAAAGAGGATCAAATCTATGTCGGGGATGAAGATAATCAAAAGCCAGCCTGTGTCATAGCTGCCCATGGTCATCAAGGTGGGGGAAAAGAATCCTTAGCTGGAAGAAGAGAGGTTCCGTCGATCGCGGATGCAATTATAAAATATAATTATGATTATGGTTTAAAGTTAGCACAAAAAGGTTATATTGCAATTATTCCCGATGCAAGGGGCTATGCAGAACGAAGAGAACTGGCTTTCCAGAAGGACGAAGAAGCTAGTTATATGGCAGGAACCTGTTTTCATTTGTCACACATGGCAGAACCGCTGGGAATGACTGTAATCGGTATGCTTGTACATGATCTGATGAGATTAGTAGACTACATCTATGAACGTGATGATTTTGATGTAAGCAGCTTAGGCTGTGTTGGATTCTCTGGAGGCGGGATGCAGACTCTAATGACTGCAGCCTTGGATGAACGTATTCAGAAGATCATCATCAGTGGTTATATGTATGGTTATAAAGATTCCTTATTGTTATTGAATGGAAATTGCTCTTGTAATTATGTGCCACATTTATGGGAATACTTTGATATGGGGGACATAGGAGCCTTGCTAGCACCAAGAGAAGTTATTATTCAATCCTGCAGGGAAGACCATCTCAATGGACCAAGAGGATTAGAAAATGTTTATGAGCAGCTAGATATTATGAGTAAGGCCTATGGCATTTACCAGGCGCAACATGCGCTCCGTGTTGATATTAGAGAAGGTGGGCACTGTTTCCATTCACAGGTTTTAAACTTATTCTAGTGAAAGTGCCTTTGACATATAAAGTTCATTAATTTATCATCGTATTATTTCTTGCTTATGAATATGATAGTATATACGAATGAATAAAGCTTTAAGGTACGATATTGCCCAGAGTCAATTTTGGGGCAAGATAGGAATCTTCTATAAGGGAGGAAAAGGAATGACGTTGAATAAAGATGAGTTTCGACAAGATATAGAGAATTACTTAAAAAACCTATTTCGTAGAGATGTAAGTGATGCAAGCCAGCAGCAGTTATTTCAAGCAGTTGCTTATGCAATCAAGGATGTAATTGTAGAGCAGTGGATGGCCACAGCAAGAGAAGTTGAGAAGAGAGACGTCAAAACAGTTTATTATATGTCGATGGAATTTCTCATGGGCCGTGCTCTTGGCAACATTGTAATTAATTTAAAAGCTGATAAGCAAGTAAGAGAAGTATTGGATGAGCTTGGTCTTGATTTGGATGTAATCGAAGATCTAGAGCCAGATGCAGCCTTAGGAAATGGTGGCTTAGGGCGTCTGGCTGCTTGTTTTCTGGATTCCTTAGCAACTCTTGGCTACTCAGCCTATGGGTGTGGGATACGTTATAAATATGGTATGTTTGAGCAAAAGATAGAGAATGGATACCAGGTTGAGGTTCCTGATTACTGGCTAAAAGATGGGAATCCTTTTGAGATGAAGAGGTCTGAATTTGTCCAGGAAGTTCGTTTTGGTGGATATGTAAGAGCCATTAAAGATGAGACGGGCAGAGAATACTTTGTTCAGGAGAATTACCAGTCGGTGTTAGCGGTTCCCTATGACCTGCCAATTGTAGGTTATGGAAATAATATGGTGAATACACTGCGTATCTGGGATGCTCAGGCCATGAATACCTTTAATTTAGAATCCTTTGATAAAGGTGACTATCAAAAAGCAGTGGAGCAGGAAAACCTAGCAAGAACCATTTGTGAGGTGCTCTATCCAAATGATAATCATTATGCAGGGAAGGAATTGCGTTTAAAACAGCAGTACTTCTTTGTTTCTGCCAGTGTTCAACGCGCAGTAGCAAAGTACATGGAGCATCATACGGATATTAGAAATCTTCATGAGAAGGTATGCTTTCAGTTGAATGACACCCATCCAACAGTAACCGTTCCAGAACTAATGAGAATTCTAATGGATAACTACTACTTAACCTGGGAGGAAGCTTGGAATGTAACTACGAAGACCTGTGCTTATACCAATCATACAATTATGTCGGAAGCATTGGAGAAATGGCCAATTGAATTATTCCAAAGATTATTACCACGTGTGTATCAGATTGTTGAAGAAATCAATCGTAGATTTGTATTAGATATCCAGAAGCGCTATCCAAATGATTATAAGAAGATTGAACATATGGCAATTTTGTATGATGGTATGGTGAAGATGGCTCATCTTGCAATAGTTGCTGGATTTTCTGTCAATGGCGTTGCTCATCTTCATACAGAAATCTTAAAAAAGCAACAATTAAAAGACTTCTTTGAGTTATGGCCGGAGAAATTTAATAATAAAACCAATGGTATTACCCAACGACGCTTTTTATTACATGGTAACCCAGAGCTTGCCAGTTGGGTAACGAAACGGATCGGCACTGGATGGATTACAGATCTTTCTGAACTGGAAAAACTGCTCCCATTTGCAGAGGACGAGGCATCTGTCAAAGAGTTTATGCAAATTAAGAACCGTAATAAGGTACGTTTAGTAAAGTATATTAAAAAACATAATGGGATTGATATTAATCCTGATTCCATCTTTGACGTTCAGGTTAAGAGACTGCACGAGTATAAGCGTCAGTTATTAAATATCCTACATGTTATGTATTTATACAACAGGTTAAAAGAGAATCCTGACATGGATTTCTATCCGAGAACCTTTATCTTCGGAGCCAAGGCATCTGCCGGATATCGGCGTGCAAAAGCAATCATTAAGCTTATTAATTCCGTTGGTGAACTGGTGAATCAGGATGCATCCATTCAAGGAAAAATCAAAGTTGTCTTTATTGAGAATTATCGTGTATCCAATGCAGAGTTAATCTTTGCAGCGGCAGACGTTTCTGAGCAGATCTCTACGGCTAGTAAAGAAGCTTCTGGTACAGGTAACATGAAGTTTATGTTAAATGGAGCCCTAACTCTTGGGACCATGGATGGTGCCAATGTTGAAATTGTAGAAGAGGTAGGAAGGGATCATGCAGTAATCTTTGGATTAAGTTCCGACGAAGTCATTGCCTATGAACAAAATGGCACATATCATCCTAGAGATATCTATGAATCAGATACGGAAATAAAGACAGTTGTTGATCAGCTGGTCAATGGTTATTATTCTCCTGAGCATCCAGATGTATATCGTGAGTTATATAATTCATTATTGGATAGCAATGGATATGAGCGGGCAGATCAATACTTTATCTTAAAAGACTTCCGTTCCTATACTAAGTCACAAGAACGAATTGAGACACTCTATAAAGATTCCTTATCATGGACGAAGTCTGCTATTATAAATGTTGCTAAAAGTGGAAAATTCTCATCAGACCGCACAATTGAAGAATACGTGAAAGATATCTGGCATCTTGAGAAGGTTCAAGTTCAGATGTAAGAGGAAACATTAGAATGAGGATTGAACTTCCTTTTAAAGTAAAACTTATTATTGAAAAACTACAGTCAGCTGGTTACGAAGCTTATGCTGTCGGGGGTTGTGTTCGGGATTCCCTACTTAAGAGGAGCCCGAAAGATTGGGATATAACAACGTCAGCTAATCCCTATCAAGTAAAGGTGCTGTTTGACCGTACCATAGATACAGGAATCCAACATGGTACCGTAACTGTGATGATTGGTAAGGAGGGCTTTGAAGTTACCACTTACCGTGTGGATGGGGAATATGAGGATAATCGCCATCCTAAGCAGGTGACTTTTACCAATCAATTGGTTGAGGATTTGCGACGACGTGATTTTACAATTAATGCTATGGCCTATAATCCAAGTGA
>JAEYWQ010000004.1 GCA_023428885.1 Bacillota bacterium | reverse complement strand
TAGCACGGATAAACTCCTGACCAGCCTTTTCAGCCAGACCGTTAATCACCATCAGCGGCACGGCGCAGTCAAAGAGCATCTTATCAAGCTCACTGTAACGCCTGTACACGCCCAGGATCAACGAAAGCACATCATCCGTAGCCGGGTTACCCGTCATGGGCGAAGTCGGCTCAAACTGGAAAGGAACGAGCGGAACGGCCCCGCATTTGTGCGCCACCGGGTCGCTCTCAGCCGTCATGCCTGTACTGAAAATACTGGCAAGGTCTTTGTCGGCGATGGTCAGTGTGCGCGGAGTGCCCTTGAACTTCTGCCATGTGGTGCGTGTCCATACCGTCAGCACGTCAACGACCTTGGGCTGTTCAAATGCCTGACTTGCCACAGCCTCGGTGGAGTGGATAACCACCCATGCCAACCCGTCTTTGTCCAGACCCCAATCCCATACAGCGTTGGCGTCAATGTCGACAAAGTAGGGCACGAGCCTGCGCCCGGCCTTTTTGTCTTCACTGAGCGTTTCCCCCTTCCGGCCTTCCATTTCCACCAGCACGAACCGTATGCCGCCCGCCGCCGTTGTACGTACAACCTCATCAAAGAACGTCGTCGCGTTGCTGTGTAGGCGGTCAACGTCCGTAAGCATGGGGTCAAATGCTGTGGGTAGCGTCCGTTTATCCCGACCCTCGCACACAAATGAGCCGAACACGTCAACAATGGGCGCTGCGAAGTTGCGGTATGTGGCGCGTTCCTTGCGAATATTGTACTGCGCGTCAGTCTCAAACGGATGCCGGATAAGCAGGGCAGTGCGTTTCTCGACACATTCGCCGCCATTGTAAAGGTCAAGCGCCAGACTGCGCTTTTGGCGGTTGCTGGCGTATACGACGTGCTTTTGGGTAAAGTCGGACATAACGTCTCCTTAAAATCCGAATCGGACTTCGCGCTTGCGGAACATGCAGCTATAGCGGGCCTCGTCCGCAACATGATCTTCAAAATCGGTGTCTATATCGTCGGGGATAAGCTCATCCCTGGGAGCAGCCGGGACGGTTCGGATAAACTCTGTGCAGTTTGCGAACACATAGAGTTGTGGCTTCTCGCCATCCCCCCACATACGCTCGCGCATCTGCTGCCAGCCAGTAACGCGGGAGTTGTCAGCACGCACCCACCTGACACCTTCGTCTTTCATGTTGTCGCCAACACTGGGGCCATCGTCGCTGCTGTAAATTGCGGGATCAGCGGGGCCGGGGTTAATCTTCACACCCCATTCTTTTTGCATGCGGGCCTCACGCTCTTTAATCCCTCGCGCCACGTCACGGCTGCCCATCTTTAAGCCTTCATTGGGCACTGTCTGCCCGGCGCTATCCCTCTTCGCCCCGTACCATTCTGCAATGCGGATAATCGCGCCACGCGGGTAGATGTTCCCATCGGGAGCTTCTGTGCCATCAGATATTGCCCACCAGCCAACAGAAAAGGGCTTTGCACTTCCCCAGTCGAAAGAGCGGTAGCAATACCATGCAGGGGGAACTTTGAAAGGCGTTAAGACGTTTCTGCCCGGCGACCACACGTCGCCAAAAAAAGAACCAGCCACCACGTCCCAATCACCATTGAGCCAGGCCCTGCGCAAGCTGTCGTCTGCAATCGACTCAAGACGGCGCAAATAATCAGGGTCAGCCTCAACCAAGTTTTTATTGTCGTAAATGGTGGCGGGGATGAACACGCGCTTACTACCTGAAGCGTCAACAATCGGCGTCAATGGTTCGGCAGGGTCAACAAAGTACCTCTTCACCCACAAGTGACCAGGGCCAAGGGGGTTGGCGGTGCAGCGCATCATCTTCGGCACGCGGGGGTTACTGGAACGACAAAAGCCTTTGGCCTTTTCGTAAACTTCCTGAGAGGCGAGGTTGCAAAGCTCATCAAAGCCCACAAAGGGGTATTCATGCCCTTGATAGTTCTCCATGTCAGCGGGGCGCTTTGCATGTCGGAACTTAAGGGTTTCACCGCCGGGGAAAGTCCATTCGTACTTGCCTGTTCCGAACTTTGCGCCCGCAACTATCTTTGGAAAAAAGCGGTGGGATTTGGCAACAATCTCTTCAAGCTGCTTATAGGTCTGCCGGAAGATTATGCCCTTCATGTCTGCGCCGAATCCTTTCCCGACAGACTGAATGTAGGACATCAACAAGCTGTCTGTTTTGCCGGGGCCACGCGCACCACCAAATAGCGTTTCAGAAAAAGGGCATCCCAAAAACAGCGCTTGGGGTCTGCTGTTTGGCTGCCAGATTATTTTCTTGTCGCCGCCAGCCATTCTTCCTCCGAAATGATGCCGGGTGTCACCAGAACCCCACAGTCTTCATTACTGGCTGTTTCTTCCGGCCTCTTTTCAAACATCCCAAGGTGCTTGCCTAGCAACTCCAACGCTTTCAGCTTGTCATGAGTCTTGAGTGCCATTGAGCCGCCGTCCTTGGTCGTGGTTTCGCGTACCTCAGACACCAGCGCGGCTTCGTCCTCCGTCAGGTCTTTGCTGTCCCGTAACCTCATGCCCGAGGCATTCCACGACATAACAGAGCGAGGATTACCAAAAGCGATACGTGCCAGCTCATTCAAAACGCGATCTTGAGTTATTTCAGTACGTTTCTCGCGTCTTTTTTGAGCCGCGGCGAGGGCGGCGGCAACTGAACTTTTCTGAAGCAGATTCGCCCCGATTCGGTATGCAGTCTTTTCACTGTACCCCGCACGGATAGCAGCCTGCGTGGCGTTCAGATCCACGAGGTATTCAGACACAAATTTGCGCTGCTTGTCCGTAAGTTCAGCCATTCAGATTTCCCGCTACATCCAGTTGTTTGTTTCGCCTGTAATTTTAGCGCGTATGGCCTTGTATCCAGCCCACACCAAGAACACAGGGATTATCAGCAGCTTAATTATGCGTTTCATCTTGCGCCTCCTTGCCCGCCACGGGGCATTCAATCTTTTCATTGCCACACGCTACGGTGCATCCGTTGGGGCCGAGGAATGGGCACGACGTTGGGCAGAACGGCGTATCGTCCATATCAAGACCCCCGTAGAAACCAGCGCTCAATGCGCCTACCAAGTTGTCCTGTGCGATATATCGACCCTACCGTGCTACTCCGCCCGGTTCCCTGCGAAGGGCGGCTACGCTGCGGCGTCCATTGCGTAGCCCATTAAAAGAGGTGGTCGTTTATCCGTTGCCCCGCTCGGTGCCGGGCTAATCGGCGCTCGGAGGTGATAGCGCCGCACAGGTTCGCCCCGCTGTGTATGTTGAGCGCGGGGATGCTCGGTGGAAAACTATTGTTCGCCTTGCTCAAGGGGAGCGATGTGCTCGTCATAAAAAGCATCAGACACTTCTGCGGCAATACGTCGCACTTCTGGTTCAAAGTCTTCGGGTTTTCCGACAAACCATTCACCGCGTTTGCGCAGTCCCGCAAAGCGCTCATGGATAATTTTTTCAGTTTTTGGCGGGTCTAGCGTTGTGTATACACCATGCAGCAACACTTCGACAGGCAACTTTGCTTCCACTGAATCAAACCGTTTTGATGGTACTTGCCGCGTAAAACCCAATTTACAAACGCCAAGCTCCTCAGCGTAGAAAATGTAAACAAACCCTGCTTTATAATCGTAACTTTTGATTAAGCAGGCTTTGACACACTCATTGAC
>JAEYWQ010000362.1 GCA_023428885.1 Bacillota bacterium | reverse complement strand
CCATAATGCAATACTCTGATATAACGTAGAGTTGATATTTCGGTAGTACAACCTTCACTAAATGATTTATTTTCCATGCGGTTAAAGATTGCTGGTGTTATTTCCTGGGATGTAAAACACTGAGCTAAGGTTGCAGCGTTGACTGCATATATCTTAATAATTGACTTTACTGGCATGGAGTTAATTAATTCTACAGTTTCATTATCTACAACTTCAAAACTATTTGGTTTATAAACGCTTCCAAGCACTGCCTGCTTGTTGATGCTATTAAGGTTTTCACTTACACTGGAAGCGTCCGATAAGACCAATACTTCATTACTGGTCACTTCTTCTTGAGTGAATTCCATAATACTATTTGAAACAAGCTCTTCTTTCAACGGAGCTGTAATTTCTTCTGTCTTAGGTTGCTCACTCGGTGTTTGTGAAGCTATGATTTCATTTATTACATAACTAGATTTGTGCTCTTTGTTAGATGTTCCTTTACTGCAGGCACTTGATGCAACTGCAACGACACAACAAATGACCGTAAACCCACATTTACGATAAGCTTTTCTCATTTCCCCATTCCTTCCACATATTATGTGCTCGAATCTTAGAATTATCAAAGCCCCTAGTAATTATTTTAAATCTCCCCCATAATCTTCGCTCTCCAGTACCAACAGGTGATTACCCAGGTAATCTAAAGAACTCATGTACTCAAGTACACTTTTAATACAATCTTAATCCTCTTCTATTACATGTATCTCAAGATAGTCAAACTCTATGCTTTCTATAAAATTGTCTTCTGTAAATCTCGTCTTGTCATGTCGTTTAAAGTCCGTTATGGTTGATTCTAACCAAATTGGTTTCGACAAGTCAAAGCTTGTACATACCTCTTCTAATGCATCCATAATCTTTTTGGTGCGATTGGTTTGCTCCCCATTGCAAATAACCAAGTCCTTCACCAAATGATTGTCCTTTATTACTTTAGCCCATAATCGAAATATAATGTTTCCCTCATTTCTATTTTTGCTTTTATATTAACTTATTTAGCATATACGATGCAGTTATTATGATAATACAACAAACTGGAACACTTGATCAAAGGTACGAAGTGTCTTAAAATCTCCCTTTGCCGATAACTCTCCTGACATAAAGGCACCTTGGAATGTGGTTCTACCGTTCACGAGACGGTTTATGACGTCTCTCGTAGTCTTTGCCACCACATCTGCATCCTCTTTTGTTCCATAGCTGCATTTCAGATGACTTCCTGACACTTCAAGTACTAATGTCTTATCGGTATCCGTCATGGTAATAGAAAACGAAGCATTAAAATCACTTCCCTGTGGTTTAAAGTTCTCTCTAAAATTTTTCAGAAATTCTGTTTTTCCATCCACATTATCACTTTGAAGCATACCTTTAAATAATTGAGCTAGCTCTTCTATGTCTTCCTTTTGTTTCTTTACATACGTATCATCAGATACATACATAGATAATTGTTCTCCTTCTTGTGGAGTCAACTCGATATTAGTGGAAAGAATATTATGAACAACTACAGAATTACTACTAGGGAATGGCTTTGCCTTCTGATTAATGATCCGATATAAGGTTTCTGCTCTTTGCTCTATACTCTTTGCATATTCTGGATTGGTTTCAAAATCAACGTGGTTTTCTACATATGCGACAACTCCATCCAGCGAGATACCTCCAAGCAATTCCCAGGCCTTAATTAAGGTAGACTCTGCTTCCCGTTCCCCGTAAGTGTTTGCTAAAACCACTGGAAACATATAAATCTTTTTTATTTTCTGCTTATCTCCGTATAGCCAACAGGAATCTAAGAATTGTTGCATATAACCACCGATTCCCATCCATTCTACATTAACAGCCAGGATAATTCCATCGGCTTCCTTTAGTGTGTTTGGCATCATTGTAATATTGTTTTTCTGTTCAAATAAATTATAACGAGTCACATTAACTCTTAGTTCCGTTAATACTTCTGTTAACTTTTGTATCGTATATATGGTTGGATCTTCAATTAAGCCTCTACCACCATAATAAATGTTTATATTCATTCCACAGTCCCTCTCTTCTTGGGTTTTCGATATACAATAAGAGCTAGGATAATTCCTGCAATTAGGCCACCAACATGAGCAAGATTATCTACTCCTTGACTCGTAAAACCTCCATATAGACTCAAAGTAACAAAAAGCAACATCTGACGCTTACCTAAATTATCAACCCGCCCTTTATTTACTAATACGATCAATAAAAGAGCTCCGATAACACCAAAGATAGCCCCCGATGCCCCAATGCTATGAATGTTCAACTCTTTCTTCATATTATAACTCATAGAAACTAAGGCTGCAACAACTCCAGATAGGAGATAAAGAATGAGATATTTGACTTTGCCGATGTTTTTCTCCAGAGTATTACCGATTGCTCCTAGTGTTAACATATTATAAAGCAGATGTTCTAAGTTCCCATGTAAAAACATACTTGTAAAAATTCGATAATACGCTTTATTTACACTGATTTCGTACCAGAATAAAGAACCCCATTCCACGGCTTTCTCCTGCCAACCAGTTAACAAAAGAATCACATAAACAGCGATATTAATCATAACAAGTGTTAAATTCACAAGTCCTAGCTTCTTAATGCGACTGATTAACGAAGGTTTTTGATGTTGAATTTCCATAGTTTGTTGTAATTCTTGTCCATGAGATCTCCTAAAGACTTCTAGTAATTGTTCCAACCCGTGATATATCCCACCCTTATCTGCTGGCATGCCTTCAAATAACAGTAAGCGGTAGTCCCTTAAATTAATAACTCCAGTATGCTCATTCTCCCGATAGATGTCACGTACCGCCTCTGGTTGAGTGGTGATTAAAAAGGTGATCATCTCAAGACTTCGCTCTTGATTCGTTTGAAGTTTGCTCCTAAGCTGTTGCTCTATATAAGAACACTGTTCTTTACTCCATTCTGTTCCTTGAGGCATAAAGAATAGCACAATAGCCAAGTCTCGATCCTCGCCATTGTTAAGAAATAATGAAATTCCACTTGTATTTAGTAAAAGCTTACGAAAGCCATTATGAATAAATAACTCTTCGAATAAATCCATTCCTATCACCATTGTTAGATTATTCTAACCTTCCTAGCTACTCATCCTCGCTAGCCCAAGCGAGCGCACATTTCACTGCTTTTTTCCAGCCTTTGAGTAACTCTGCCCTCTTATCCTTAATCATATGAGGCTCAAATGTGGCACCAAGGTTCCAGTTTACCTTAATTTCCTCTCTGTCTTTCCAATATCCGATCGCCAAACCTGCTAAGTATGCTGCTCCAAGTGCTGTTGTTTCAATGCACTGTGGACGGTAAACCAAAGTATCTAAGACATCTGCTTGAAACTGCATCAAGAAATTATTAGCACTTGCTCCTCCATCTACCTTTAAACTCTTTAATGATATTCCTGCATCTTGCTCCATGGCTTTTAATACATCATAGGTCTGATAAGCCAAGGACTCTAAAGTTGCACGTATCATGTGCTCTTTATTAAAGCCTCTTGTAATACCTACGATAGTTCCACGGGCATATGGATTCCAGTATGGAGCACCAAGACCGGTGAATGCAGGTACCACATAAACACCCGCAGTATCGGGAACTGATTTCGCATATTCCTCAGTCAAAGAAGCGTTATGAATGATACGCTGTTCATCTCGAAGCCATTGAATAGCTGCCCCTGCAACAAATACAGATCCCTCAAGTGCATATTCTACCTTTCCTTCTGGACCTGCAGCTATGGTTGTTAGTAAACCATTTTGTGAAGCGATTGCAGTACTTCCTATGTTCATTAATAGAAAGCAACCAGTACCATAAGTGTTCTTAACTTCACCTTCTTCAAAGCAACATTGGCCAAAAAGAGCTGCTTGTTGATCACCTGCAACACCAGAGATCGTAATCTCTCCACCCAGCAATCCTTTTTCTGTATGCCCAAATATGGAGCTTGAAGCCTGTACCTTTGGAAGCATTGATTTAGGAATATCAAGTTTTGCTAAGATTTCCTCATCCCAACATAAATTATGAATGTCAAACAACATAGTACGAGATGCATTGGTATAATCGCTTGCATGCACTCTACCATTGGTCAGATTCCAAATAAGCCAGGTATCTACTGTTCCAAACAACAAATCTCCTTGATTCGCTGCTTTCCTAGCTCCTTCAACATGATCTAAGATCCATTTTATTTTAGTTCCAGAAAAATAAGCATCTGGAATCAAGCCTGTCTTTTCTTGTATTACCTGATGAAAACCATCCGCCGCTAACTCTTTCACCATGTCTGCTGTTCGATGGCATTGCCATACAATGGCGTTATAGACTGGTTCTCCAGTATGGCGATTCCACACGATGGTTGTCTCTCTTTGATTTGTTATACCAATGGAGGCAATATGATCTGACTGAATGCCAAGCATAGCCATGGCCTCAGCTGCTACACTAATCTGGGATGACCAGATTTCTCTTGGATTATGCTCTACCCAACCAACCTTAGGATAGAGTTGTGTAAATTCCTTTTGAGCTACTGCACGAATAGTCCCTTTTTTATCAAATAAGATACAGCGGGAACTTGTTGTTCCTTGATCTAATGACATGATATACGATTCCATTCATAACCTCCAATGATAAATCCTAATCTTTAATCTCTATTCATTATACAATAATTATTTCAACAGCACAACAAAGCTTTAACATACAGAACCATAGCTATATTCCGGTGTAGTTCTGCCTTTACTAATATCCACAAGCACAGTTTCTAATAAAAACTCTATCCCCAGTTCTCTAACTTTATCCACATAAGTTATGCATAAAAAGAAGATGTAAACAAAAGCTTTTGAATTCTAATCTTCAAAAGATCTGCTTACACCTTTCTTAAAAAGTATATGTATCCCTTTATGTAACTATTCAAACCACATCCATTAACGTTTTGCTATCTGACTTGGACAAGTAAAGATAAAACAAATGTTGGCAAATGCAACCTTATCCCCTGCAACTAGCACATTTGCTTCCTCAGCTTTTAATCTCCTTCCATTGACAAAGGTTCCATTGGTAGAATTAAGATCACTAATATAGTAGATACCGTTTATTTTTTCAATCTTAGCATGATAACGACTAATGACTGGGCAAGATAGCGAATAATTCATTTGGTTCTTCACAGTACCAATATAGAACGGACATTTCACTAAAGTAATAGTTTCTGCTTTCTCCGGATGTTCCGAAATCAGTTGAGCAAAGGGGGATGCTTGTACTCCGTTTAGTAACACAGTCCGCTTGTCACTCACACTCTTTATGTTCTCTGATTGGAATTGATCTTCTTTTTCTAAACTAGCTTCTTCTCTTTTCTTGATGTCATAACCTTGCTCCTCCAATTCTGATGTTGCTACCTTAGCATACTGTCGACTAAATTCCGGAATTGGGCCGATTGTGGGGAGAATCTTAGGAATCTCACATATCCTAGCTTCCTTTGTTGCCGCAATTTCCTTCCATTGATATTCACCTACTGAGACAGACTTACTTAACTTTCTTTGAGGATTAAAAATGACTTTCATCCCATAAAAGGCAGGTAAGATCACTATACATAAGGCTGCAACCAGCTTCAATGGCTCTACCTTTTTTACCACTGGGTCAGATAATATATTAGATTTCAGAATGATACCGAAAACTATCACTGCTGATATTGCTATCAGTCCACCAAATAAATAGCAAGTAGAAGGGTAAAACCATACTTCCTTCTCTTCTTCCCTATGATTCGATATTAGCGGACGTTGTACGTTACCCTTAGGTTTCTCCTCCCTCTTAACGGTATTCTTATTTTGGTTTACACCACCTTCAATTCCGAACTCTGATGGCATTACACTTGTACTCATAGCAAGTGGTATTTCTTGATTAATATAGCGTTCCTTCCGTTGATTGTTCGATAGTTGCTTTGCTAGTGCTAGATCTTTTTGCTGGTCTTTTGAATCCATCTGTTTATGTAATTGTTTTTGTAATTGATTCTCTGATTGAGAATCATAAGGCAACTGGACAGGATTTTCTTGAAAAACATTAGATCTTATTTCAGCATCCATATTGATACTACGCTTAGTAAATACACCCTCTAAGTTATCCTTACGATGCAATAACTGCTCTAGGTCAAACACAGTACAGCTTTCGTCTTTACTCTTCATATACAGGGAGTAAATCAAATAGACCGCGTCACGATCTTCATAATCTACGCAGCTCATCAGTGCTTCAAAAAGTTGTGAAATTTGTTTTTTAATTGGCATTTGATATCCTGGATAATAACATAACTTTACTTGATAGTCAGGAAGACGGACAAACATATATTCCAAAGACAATAAGATATCATCTTCCTTTAATAAATACTCCCCTAACCTTTTTATAACTTGCAATATTCCTTGTACCAAAGTAGTAAGCTGCTCCGTGTTTGGCAAAGTGACATGACAAACCTCAGATAAAGGTTGTAAACCATATAAGTCGTAAAAAATCATTCGTTCTCCATTCATACGTTGCACTCGAATAGGTAACAAGCCTTCCAGTTGATTATGCTCTAACATCTTTTCTTGAAACATACTAGCACTTATCTCTTGATCTTTTAATACGAATAAATTCTGCTGCATATCTCTCCTGAAATCAGCATTTAATATCATACTACCACCATACCTCTCTCCAATTAATGTACTCGTTCAACAAATTTGCTAACCGTTGAAAGTAGCTTATCTACTCCTTTTATATTGCTTCCTAACTCCATTACAGCTGTCATAATTCTTGCTTTTTCTTCTCTTGGAAACATTGATACTTCCTGGCTAAAATTCACTTCAAAAGAATAATCACTGGCCCCAGTTGCAAACCATAAGAACGGAAATCTCATATTAGCGATACCCGCCACTCTCACCTTAGTTGCCGAACTTTCCACTGTGATCGATTCCACTGACGTAATATAGTACTTTGCTGCTAAACGCTTCGAGATATATTCTTTCAACATCAATTCCTTCTGTGTACGATCCCCAAACCATATATATAAGCAATTTCGTTTGGCTATTTTATAATCAATAACTTCGTCTATGTACAAATCTACCTCATATGCCATATAAGCACTTGCTTTTCTCATAATATCATTTAATTCAGCTTGTAACTTTGATCGATCATAACAGTAAAAGGTAAAGCTTAAAAAAAAGATAATGATAAAGAATACAATCGGTACCACAAATGCAGCCTCTAACGTATAACTGGCATTTCGCATATCCTTAAAAATGTATGGTTTTCTCATCCTGCAACGCCACCTAACACCACACTACTTATAAAGCCCAACAAAAGAAAGGGTATAAAAGGTATGGTTTTCTTTCTAGAAAAATGAAACATCAACATAAGAATAATTGCAACGATCGAAGATAGTAGAAAACTAAAAGTAATAATCTCAAGACAATGAATGCCCCCTAACATAAGGCCGATTACAATAATGACATATGCATCTCCAATCCCAATCTGCTCCTTTGTCAATTTACTAAGCAAGAGGAAAATAGCTCCTATTATAAGGCCTAGAATCCGTGATAAGACAGTCACTTTCGCATTACACCAAAGGTCTAAACACAAAAAAGGCAGTGGAATCAGTAGATGCCAAATAACAATTTTTTTATTCAAACAATCTTCTATGGTACAGATCACTAACATTAGAAAAACTCCAATTAATCCAATATATTGCATAGAACCTCCTTATTAATGAAAATGCTAAAAATTTAGGAACTTTGACACCTCTTACACTCTGGAAGATGTGATACTTTAGATAAAGCTACCTTAGATACAGTACGTTTCAACCCAGAACATGCTGTATTTTTATGAAAGCGATTCCCTTGATCCGTGATAAAAACTGTTCCAGGAATCGGATCTCCTTGGTGAAAGCAATTTCCACACTTATAATATTTTCCACCATTTTTATTTCGAACCGTCTCTAGCATGGAAGCAGATATACTTTTCGTGGATAATCGAAGGTGAGTACATAATTGATTGGTGTGATAAACTGTTGCATTCTCGGCAATATAGACCATCTCTTCTTTGCTATCATCCTGATTTTCATCATCGTATACCACTTTGGAAGCCACGGCATACCCATTAAAGCTTCTGATACGAACAGTTTGTACTACCGGTAAGGAAGGTAGAATTGTCTCAAAAAGCGGTAACTTCAATCGATATGACATTAATATGGTAACGCATTCCTCCTCATCAAACACAGAAGAACCAATAAACGAAATACCATCAAACCCACCATCAATACACCGTCTAATTGTGTCACTGTCACCTAACTCAGCATATAACCTTTGTTGCAGGTATAAGTCATCGATGAGCATTCCTAACATGGAACTAAAGTCTACTTCTTCAAATGCTTGACTTAGGTAATTGTCTTGCATGCTTGTAGCCTCATCTATTACCTTAGATACTTCTTTTCCTTCATCTTTCATTAGCAAATTAAAGAGTGGCCCGTAGGAAGAGATGTCCTTAGCTACCATTGTTCCACTCATATGTAATGCTTCTTGAACTATCATCACTTGAAAAAAGTAAAGAAAAAAAGTTAAAACTAACATAAAGATCGGTAATACAAGTGCTGCTTCAATTGTAATCAAAGCTGATTTACCACTTTTATTCATCTTGTACCTCCATTATTCGATCGTAAAAATGTCTTTATTTTACACTAGCCAATTTCCTGCCGATACGGTCAGAACTCTGATTTTTTTGGTGGTAGAAACTTTCTTGGAGAGATTGTTTTATTTTTAATAAAAAATCAGAGTTCTGGCCGTACCCACTAGTAGGTAACGGCTGCTTTGCTATGTAATAGATATCCGTCGATTGTAATATTATTCTTTTGAAAGTACGGTAAGAATAGAAACTTCTGCTTCATAACACTGTCCGCCTGGCAGGAAAAACTGTATAAGCAATTCTTCATTCGAAATCCGTCTTCATACTCATATCTAAGGTTTTCTTGTATTAAATCCATCATTCGATAAGTCTTTTCTTCTTCATCTACGAAGTATAAATTGATGAGTAGGTAGTCTGAATAACTAAGCTTCAAGAAAGACTTAGCTTCATATGTTTCTGCTAAACTAAGGACTTTACTAGTAGTCATCCCAAATAAATCAGTATAAGAAACGACAAACTCTGCCTGAGTCGTATAAATCGGAACAGACTTTCCCTTTAAGAGCGCCGCCGTTTCTACCCTGGCTTGGCTATAAGCCCAATAAAATAAAATCAGATATTTTGCCACTGAGATTAAGAATGGTAAACCGGTAGCAGCCATCATACTGGCTGTAGATGCTGCCTTACTTACTTTATTAGGGTCTGTTAAAACCGAAATCATATTAAATAAAGTCCGAATCATAACTAACCGTGTCGTAAACTCCTCTAAATTTTCCTTATCCTTTAAATGACCTAAAAGGAGATATTCCTGTTCATATTTTAAAACCTGACCCACTTTAAATTGTTCCGATGCAAAATTGCTGCTATGTTGGCTGAGATAGGCTAGAAATAACAAAGATTCACCCATATCAACTGCTGCATTGCCTTCCTTAAGGATAATACCCATGCTAGCCAAGTCAAGGTTGCCAATTTCAAAATATCGTTTGCTTAGGTCCTGTATCTCTTCCATGTCCTGTCCAGCTGCCGAATCATGTTGCAGACGAGAAGGTAGACTAACACCTGTTAGTTTTCCTTTTGATATTTCGATGCTAGGATCAATCACACTATGAAAGATACCAGAACATATTATTCCTCCAATCAAACTAAAGACTCCAAAATTA
>JAEYWQ010000360.1 GCA_023428885.1 Bacillota bacterium | reverse complement strand
GTGTACTCTTTTTTTCTTAAACAGAACATGCAGTCTAGATGTGAGCCTTGAAAATCAAAAGAAACAAATAAATGTAAAGATGATACTCGAGAATCTCTTTTTATTGGTGCGTTTCGCAATTACCTATAATTTATATAATTATACAGTGTATACCATAATATTACAATATTTCTACTTAAGGTCTGTATATAATACAGGAGCGTGAAAAGCAAGCTTTTCACACTCCTGTTCCTTACTTCTAACTTACTTCTTTCCTTTCACAGTTACCTTCGTCTTATATAAATACATTTCTCCTGCTTGCTCAACGAATACTGTTACCGTCACTGTTCCAGCTTTCTTTGTAGTTATCTTGCCATTCTTATCTACAGTAGCTATGTATTTATTACTTGTTTTATAAGAAATTTGCGCACCTTCTAAGTGATTTAGTGTTTTTATGACGTAAGACTGTCCAGCCTTCATATTTTTTGCCATGCTCACACTTGGTAATTTCAGATTCTTGGTACTGATCATATAAATCGAAGCATGTTGGAAGGTAAAGCTTGCATTTCCTTTCCCATCTACATAAGCGTAGCCTTGCGTAATCAGCTTCTTAGCTACTTCATCGTAGTAATTCATATAGATATAGGAGTATCTATATTTTTTGTCTACCTGAATGATAAGATTTGCTTTGAAAGGTAGTTCTCCATCATAAGAAATATCAAATGCTTTGATAGCTTTTGCATTCTTTGCCTCTTCATTATTCTTGATTGCCTGCTTGAACGCCTTATCCATAGCTGTTTTGGTTTTATTGTCATCTACTGCTGCAATTCCTAAATTAGTAAATTCAGAGATGCTTGCTCCTTCTTGAACATCCTTACCGTTTATTTCCCATTTGTAGCTACCATAATCCAGGGTCAATACCACGTCTTTTCCTTGAATCCTTTCAAAGATATCCTTAGGTACTGACACACTAGAATCCATTGAAATAGCTACCGCTAATGGTGTGAAATCTTCCTTAGGATCTTCCATATTATCCAGATCCTTCTCATATTTCTTCAAGGTATCATCTAATTTACTAGCAATATCCTTCCAACTTGTAGTTCCAGCCTGACCTAAGGCGATCGGTCCAGGAGTTGGAGTTACTTCTTGCGTTGGAGCTTGCGTCGGAGCCGCTGTTGGTTGTGGCTCGCTTGTTCCCCCTAATTTAGTTATGCGCATAATTGTTGTAGCTGTCATCTGTGAAGTAATTCTAGACTTATCTGTGAGCCAAGGTTGTTCTAAAGTTTCCTGTGTTGGTTCAATATGCAATACGAATTCATTCAAACCATCATTCAATGGAATATTATCCAGTCTCACATTTCCATATTGGTCAAGTGCACCTGCTTTGATGGTATTAATGTCCTGACCATTTATGGTAAATATTCCACCAAATGGTACACTAGCCTGCAAGTTGAAGCTATCATCCCTTGTAGTATATTCGATGGTCTCTCCCTTATATGAGATTCTTGGTACAGTAATCATAATCGGCATATCTACCCAACGTAAAACATAGTCATTGACTAACATCTTGTTATTTCCTTGGTTGACTACCGTCAAATGAATATTGGTATCTGTTGAACTATATCCATAATTTCCATATGAGCTAATATCATTTGCTTGATTACTAGTAAAAGCCTCTGTTGCCCAGGTTCCTCTGGTATATTTGTATTGAATCTGGCTTCCAGACATCATTGGGAATGTATATTCTACAATATTACTATTTGTTGCACCGCTTGGCTTCTTCAGTAACCATCCAGACGCATTCCATCCATTCGCACTGCCAGCAATATAGATGTTGTCTGTAGCAGAGGTAAATACCTTATCTGGAATATTCAGTCTTATGGTCACCTCTACCATGGTAAGTTTCGGTGTAATTGTAATCGTATTAGAACTAGTTCTCTTATACTCTGAATTAAAGGCTAGCACCCGGTACTCGTAAGTAGTATCATTACTTACCATATAATCATCGTAGGAAGTAACATCCTTACCTAAAGTTGCAATATGATACTCTGGATAAGTTAGGCCGCCCTCTCCTATCTGCTTACGATAAAGATGATAACCTTCAATATTTGTGCTATCTGCCGTCCAGTTTAACGAAACTCTACTGGATTCTTGAATTGGTTGTAATAGATTAGGCACTGCAGGAGCATCTTTTGTATAGTTTGCACTTGCTACTACACTTGTTTCCTCGGAGCTTTGATAGGAATAAGCTCGATTGACCGTAGCTTTTGCAAAGTATCTATAAGTTCCTTCTTCAATCGGTTCAAAGGCTGCAGTATAGGTCTTACTAGTCTCCCCCACATCTTCTTTATATCGAAGCAAGGTTGTAAGACCTGCTGCAGGATCGGTACCCTCCTTATAATATACCAATCGTATATCTAAGGTTGGAACACTTAAACCTTTGTAAGTAGCATTGTCTGTTAATCCTGGAATCGTAATCGTTACATCTGTATAAGTTGTCTTCTTACCAACACCAATAGAGTCAATTGTGATCTCTGTCGGTCTTGTAATTCCTGTAATGCAATAGCTTGGAAGCGCTGAGGCAACCTCACTATAATTGCTTAGGGTTCCATCTACGATACTCTTGATGTAATAATAGTATCGAGTTCCATTAACTACCGCTAAATCTGAATATTGAGTCTCCGTGATTGGACTTGTTGTGAGCTGCGTAATTTCCATTCCTTCCATGCTAGCTCTAAATACATGGTAACCACTAGCTCCTGTCACACTGTCCCAAGTAAGATTTACCTGACCTGTAGCTCCATCGATTGCTGTAGCATGAAAATTGCTAGGTGCAGTAGGGAATTGACTTAAGTTTGTAGTTGAAAGCATCATCAAACCTGTGTAAGCAGGAATCTGTAAGGTAATCGTTCCGTTCACCACGGTACCTGTGACTTTGCTGCCAAGCTGGTCTACAAGAACCAAACCATCTGGTAAGAAATCCTTAACATCCGCTGTAATTTCCACTGCAACATCAGACTTATTAATGACAGATAAGCCACCTAAGTTTGCACTCTTTCTTGCATAAGCAATGACGGATCCATTCGCATATGCCAGCTTCATATCTCCGCTTGCATAAACTTCTTGATTCTGATTTCTAACTTGAGCCGCTTTCACATAGGAGTCAAATAAGTCACCATATTTTGCGTCATAAGCGCTGGATATCTGATAGGAGCCATCTGTTTTCTCAGTTACTCTCTCCCATGGGAAAGTTCTTCTGGAATCTGGATCCTTCGTTCCAGTAACACCAACTTCATCTCCATAATAGATGGTAGGTGCACCTGGATAGCTCAACTGAAAGATTGCTGTTAATGCTTGAAGCTTAATTGCTCTGTCCGAAGCTTCTGGAGCAACTTTCGTGTTTTCTTCTTCCCAGGTCTTATAGTCAATCTTAGTTATGTTTCTTACGGTATCATGAGAGTCAACTAAGTTAAGCATTGCTTGCCATGCTTCTTTCGGATAGTTCTCACGAATAATCTCTAACTGTGTATGTAGTGTTGCAGCATCCGCATCATTAATGATAAAGTTTTGAAGTGCAGCTCGGAATTGATAGTTCATAACCGAGTCAAACATATCACCAAGAAGGTATTTTGTCGCCACATTCCATTCTTCTCCTAAGATTATAGGATCAGCTATGATATTTCCATTCACGTCTATCTTACCAGCCGTTGATTTTACTGCAGTTCTGAATTGTTGCCAGGTTCCATCCGATACATCCGGAGCAACGTCAAGTCTCCAACCATTGGCACCCATCCAAATCCAACGTTGAGAATTGGCTTTTTCCATTGCAGCCTGAACATCAGTTATATTTTCTTGATTCAAGTCATAACCAATTACATGTTCACGAAAATCTACGGTATTATATTCATGCATACCTGCGATTGTAGCATTACTATCATTACTTAAATTCGTATCTTGTGCTTGTGTCGCAGTAATAACAGGCAGTGAATCAAAGCCCCACCAGCCTTCATAATCATAACGCTCTAGGGCACCACTTCCTACTTTATTCGGACCTACGGTAAACCAATCCACATAATTAAAGTCTGCATCCGTATAATTCTTACCTGTGGATGGATTGATTAATGATTTATAGTAAGCTTTTACGGTAGTTTCTGCATCTTCTTTGCTTACCTTCTTACCTTCGACTTCCTTCCAGACTCTGCTCCAATATTCATAAGCACCGATCTCAGGATACTTTTCATAACGGTCAAAGTAGATGGAATCATCTCCCACATGATTGAATACACCATCTGCGATTAAGTAGATTCCTAACTCATTACAAACATCTGCAAAAT
Source organism: Bacillota bacterium (assembly GCA_023428885.1). Taxonomy (GTDB): domain Bacteria; phylum Bacillota; class Clostridia; order Lachnospirales; family Lachnospiraceae; genus Lachnoclostridium. The sequence goes on along the minus strand of JAEYWQ010000360.1, from coordinate 18,752 downwards.
CAGAATAAACCTTATCAGATGCCGCTTTGGTAGCAGCATAATCTAGACCAGAAGATGGATCATTTGCTATATTATACACAGGTTTACCAAACATAGGATCTAAGTGCTTATAATCTGTTGCATCATATTTATGATTGGAGGCTGCCCAGGATACCGGATTTAAATAGATGGCAGTCACTCCTAAAGTTTGAAGGTAGGAAAGCTTTTGTCGAATACCTTCAATATCTCCACCATAAAACTCATTGCTCCATACTCCATCAGTGCTTGCATCTGGATAGTATGGTTTATTGGCTTCTTCCGATTGTCTTGGATTTTCTGGTATGGTTGACCATTGTTCCCCATCAAAGAGCTGAACTTTATCACCACGTACCCCATCTACATCCTTGGCATGGTTGTTCGTAGTGTCACCATCAAAGAAACGATCTGGGAAGATCTGATAAACCACAGCATTCTTCATCCAGTCTGGAGTCTGATAATCCTTTGCATATACCGTCAAATTGTATGGAACCTGTCCGCTAGCCGAAAATGCCCCTGTTCCACCACTAGATCCATCATCACCATATTCTAGCTTTGTGCTACCATCGATGATAATAAACTTATAACCCCAGATTCCAATGGCTCTAAACTCATCTTTTGCTACCGTAACTTCCCAATAATCCTTGCCCTCTACTACATTTGACACCATCATATCATATGTTGCTGAGATTCCATTATAGTCAATTAGCTCTAACTTAACACTCTGAACATCCTGACTCTTGGTTGCGAAGCGGAAGGTTACATCCTCTTCCCCTTGCTTAATCGCACCAAATGGCTTTTTATAGGTCAAAGATCTACTATCAAAATATAAACTTCCTGTATCAATAATACCATCGTAAATACTATCCTGAGGTTTGTAGTTATGGGTTAATAGCTTTGTATCAGGGACAGTATCTATAGAGAATGTCACATTAGCACTACTATCAATAAGATCAAGCACTAAATTATTAGTAGAATTCGTTGGACCACCATAATTCGGTACAGTCCAGCTGTCTCCAAATACAACTTTTGCTTCATACTTCCCTTGAGGCAGCGTTCTTTGAAGTTTATAAACAGTATTATTAAAATAGTAGTCAACAAACATCTGCTTTGCCAGATCTGGACTCCATGCAGGCTCTCCAAACTTTGTCTGTATATTCCCTACAAGTCTTGGCCATTCAGAAGAAGAAAGAACTGGTTCATAGGCTTTCATCCCTTGTGCCTCTAAACTTGTAAGATTGGTACGAACCTTGTTTAAGTCATCTAACTCATCATTTAAGTAAAAGTTAACTTTTGTCTTCTCGGTAAGTGTCAACTTGAAATTAGCTGAGTTATTGCTGATACCGTCGGAACCAATGGCATTGTCCCAAGAGCCATTTTGAGTGAACTTAAATTCATAAGTTCCTGCACCTAATACCAATGATATGGCATAATATTCACCTACCAGATGTTTCATCACCGTAGTAGGATTAGCTACATTCCAAGAATCATAGCTACCTAAAGATCCCGTCACGCGCCAAACCTTAGCTCCACCCGTCTGTGCAACAAAGGTATCTGGGACAATTTCTACCTGGCCTGATACAGGAAATCCAAGTGCTGTAGCGATGGTATTGTAATCATTGATAGAGTCATAGATATTACTATTAGCAACATCATATAAAAAGACAACCTTGGTATTCTCTATCGTCGTAGTAAGGGATCGATTACCGCCTTCCATCCAATCCTTATAATTGCTTACTGTCTTATATTCATAAGTTCCGGCAGTAGCAAAAACCTTACTATATATGTAATAATCCTTACTTATTTTACGCATATCCCAGCCAGAAAGCGTAGGTTCCCAATTGGATGCATCTCCTGCTTCTCTCACAGGCCCAATCAAAGAAAGGATATTGGCAATTCCTGGTGTATTGACTGAGTCTGTGATATAGCCTGTGTTAGTATCTGCAAACACAGTAATACTGCTTGTTCCAGCTGGAACGGTAAGGGTGACCTTTTTATCATCGCTTACCTCACCCTGACCCCAATCATGGTTATAAGCAACCTTGTAGCCGCCATGATCAAGGGTAATATCTGCAGTTGTTACAGTAAAATGGAAGGTCTTTGCAAATAATCCACCTCCAAGATACTCTAGATCTCCGTTGCTATCTGCTGGATTCCATTCTGTTAAACCAATATTAAGATCTGTTAATTTGCCCACCCAAGTGGCAGCGCTTTTTATCACATTCGTATTACTGATGGAGTTCGTGACCTCTCCCGTAACAGAATTGTAGCGAACGATAATACTAGTCTCATCACCTGGAGTCCAAGATGTGCTTCCTTTTTCAACTCCATTGACTTTGACTGTAACGCTAGTAGCAGTCGCACTTCCTACGCTTGCCGTTCCAGCTACCGCGCTAAGTTTTGTTTCGTACATCCCATTGGCGTAAAGCTCCATAGATACACTTTCATCACCAATACAAGCCTGTACCTCATCTGTGATCTGCCGTGTTAAGCTGATTGTTTCTTCTTCAGCGTTAACTACCACATTTCCTGGTAACCACGTAATCAGCATACTAACTATGATGAACCAACTGATTACTCTTTTTGATGCGCGTAAACTCTTCATATACCTCTCCTCCAAACATATTCGATAAGTCCATTAAGAAACTATTTTGGTACTTTCTTATAAGTTGTAGTAAATTATCGAAAATTCACGAAATAAATTATATAAAATCGATAATTTAAACTTTAATTGATTTTATAATTTGTTAACTTATTACCAAAAATTTTTTCTAAATATCCTTATCCGATAACAATATTACCATATACTTCTACAAATTGGTAGTACTATTTTCGAAAACATACGAAGAATCAAACGATAATTTTTGCACAATACAAGTAGTGATTGGTGCTTTTGCATCAAAAATTGATCATTCAAGTAAATTAATCTCCTCTTATGATATAAAAACGGCATATCAATTAACTCATGTATTTAGAGTTTTGATATGCCGTTTACCTTACCTATATTTATTTTATTTTGTATTACAACCATCGATATTTTGGTGTTTCCTCACCAAACAACCAATATCTAAGATAATCATCTAATAAAATCGCTGCAAAGATCACTGGAACGAAATAGATTGCAAATAATAAACTGATCTGACCTAAGATATTGAAGGGAACATGGGAATAGTCCCACACATCTAAGCCTAACCACAGATTGACAATACAGCCAACGATGAATTCCAAAGGTAGAACAATAGCTTCACCTAGTAGCACTTGCTTCCACACTGGCATATCCCAGGTGTATTTTTTCTCATTAATCAAACCAATCAATACTCCACACACCCCGCCAAGTATAAACATACTCCAATGGGATGAACCATCCCACATCACTTCGATCGTATAATATATGATACCCATCACAATGAATAAAATGAAATACATAATTCTCTTCATGTAAGCTGCTTTCCCCTCTTATGTAAACTTATTTCTTTCTATAAGAACTCTCTACCCCCACAATAAGGACATGAATTTCTCATATCTTCAGTCTCTTTTCCACAAGATAAACATTTCTTCATTCCAGATTTCCGAGTAGCTTCTGAATCCAACCCTCGATTCGAATTATGTTCTAATTGCCCTATTCTTGAATTGATAACATCCTGATTGTCAAGAATCTCCCCGAGCGCAAAGTAAATGGCAGCCGAAGTAATCGAAGCAACTAGATAAATGACAAATCCCAAGAGAGACCTGCTAACCACACCTGCTAGTATCCCAATGAAAACAATTCCGCCTCCTATGATTCTTAGCTTTGTACTCATAGCTGTTACCCCCTTATCTAATGGTAATATTATACAAGTTTTATTACCTGATGTAAATCAAATTTCACCTTTGAGATAGAATATATCACATGTAGATAAATTTTAGAGATTACGAGTAAATCAAACTTGTCATATGTTGAAATGAGAAAAACATAAATAAATGTATAACTGTGCCATTATATTTTGTAAAAAAATGTATTTATAACTTATAAATTTGTGTCATTTTTTGTATATTTACATATTATGTATTAAAGAATTGCTATAGGAGGTCACATTTCGTAAGATGCGATCACTACGTTCTTTCCAATAATATGTTTAACTTCATCTTTTAAAGGAGACTTAATATGAGTAATAATTCATTTGGTATTTTTGAAAATCAAGACTTCGTTCAACACCTGTGCCATTTTGTAGGTCAGACAGTTACAATCTTTACAACCAGCGGTGGTGCATCTGGATGTGGCTTTACAGGAATTCTTATGTCAGTTAATAACTGTTTTGTTAGATTAACAACTGATCAAGGAACTGCGCCTGCTAACCCATTAAGCCAGCACATTTGCCCATGTACCAGAGATGATAGACCACAACACAATACCGTAGGTTCTGTATGTGACATTCCTATCGATAAAATTGCTGCTTTTTGTCATAATGCTGTTTAATCAACCTAGACTTATGTGGAAAGGAGAGATATCATGTCACATGGCTTAAATTTTGGTTGTCGTAACAACTTTAGAAACTTTGAAAACTTTGGAGATTTCAATAGCTTTGGTAATCAAAACTTTGTAAGACACATCTGTAACTTTGTTGGTGAAACAGTTACCATCTTCACAACAAGTGGTGGTGCATCTGGATGTGGATTTACTGGTATACTGCTATCCGTAAATTGTGATTTTTGTAGAATATCAACTCATATCGGAAGCCCTCCAGCGAATCCATTAAGCGAGCATATCTGCCCTAATTTTTCTGGATTTATCCCGGATGTAAATGGTGATTTTAATGCTTTTGGCGGTTCTGAAAATCGTGGTGGATGTGGTCGTGATCGAGGAAATGACAGATTCCGTGGTGTAGGTTCTGTTGTTGATATACCTTTAAGTAGAATTGCAGCATTCTGTCATAATGCTGTTTAATATATATCTCTATCAAGCGATAAAGATGAGGAGGTCTACAAAGACCTCCTCATTTGTGCGAAACAACGAGGATAGAATAATTACAAAGAACTATGTTTATTCTTCTGTCCGACTGTCGCGAATCAGAGAAACTCGTATAGCGTGTTTCTTCCGGTTGAAACAACAGCAGCAAAACTTCGTCATCTTTTTTTCATCTTACCTAATCATTTGCATAGAATATACTAAAACATCTATGGTGAATTAAAATGGCAATTAAAATATTCATTGACCAAGGACATAACCCTGGTGGAATCAACAGTGGGGCTGTAGGCTTTGGAATCTATGAGCAAGACGTTAACTTCTATGTTGGTGCTTATCTGCGTAACCTTCTAAATGATGATGGAAGGTTTGAAGCCAGAACTTCTAGACAAACTATAACTGAAGTTCTTGGAAGCTCTAATTCAACCAGTCTCATCGAGCGGGTGAATGCTGCCAATGAATGGCCAGCAGATTACTTTATTAGTATTCATTGCAATGCTAGCACAAATCCTAGCTATAATGGCTCCGAAGTCTATGTCTATGCCCTCTATACCGAGGCAGCCAACCTAGCAGAATCTGTTCTCAATTCTATCGTTGAAACCGTGGGAACAAGATATAATGGGGTTAGAACCAATACATCCTTATATGTACTTAGAAAAACTGAGATGCCAGCCATCTTAGTTGAGCTTGCTTACATTACGAATTACGAAGACAACCAATTACTACAAAACAATCAATGGGCCTTTGCATATGGAATTTATCTAGGGATATTGAATTACTTTGGGTTTACAGCACCGTAAAACTTGAGAATAAATCGTAAACAGACTGGTAATAGGAAAGCTATAAGTTTTATTATCCTTTCGCTTCCTATCCTTCCAGTCTGCTCTTTTTATATCATCCCTAATCATTCTTAGCATCATCCTGTAGCTAATCCAGATTAAATAATTCCCGCCGGAGTAATTGGACATTACGCTCCGATTCTAAATGCATTTCTGTACCATCCTCCTTTTCATAAGTAAGTGTAAGCTTCAATACTAAGTCCATGCTTGTAGCATCTTTTAACTTCTCTAAATTAACATCAAAATAATAAGAGAAGTCTGTATTCGCCTTAATTTGATCCCTTCCAATTTCACCACTATTGCCATAGGTTATAACATCAACTAAGGGTAGGAAGTCCGTTTTATCTTCTTCAGCGTGATATATCTTTACAAAATACTCGATATAAAATTTACTATCCTTAAACAGTGATTGATCATTCAATTTATACTTTATTCGCTTGGTCTGTTCCTCAATCATGATATCAGATCCAAAGGCCATCTCCTTATTCTCAGCGTCATAATCTACGAGTAAATAATCCGTATTAATCGCTTCGTTGGAGCTTTTATCTTCATTGGTAACAACAACTTTAACCGCAGACGGAGTCGCTCTATAGGCTGCAATGATGGTATTTACAAACAACTTCACTTCATTATCTGGCATTACAGTTTCCAGATCACCTAAGATATGTCCTGCTCCAGAGTATGTGATATTTCCTTTATTATAGATATAATACCCATTGCGACCGTCATTCTTGTCATAAGCTGCTTGAGTAGCATTATTAGCCAAACTATACCAGACGACAACTTCTGGGTCTTCCATATTCAATTGAAAATACTGAGCATGAGTTAATAATACATCAAGCTCATCAGGTATATCATATGGATAATCGGTAATTTGCCCTTTGTTGATATTGGTAACTTTCTTGGTGCTTAATGCTTTATTAAAGTAATTACTATCAGCAGCAACTCGAAAACGATTCATATGCTGGTTTGTAAATCCATAACTTTCCCCTATATCAATTTGAATAGCGTTGTTTGCAGCGTTTGGATAATATGCCAAATCATACTTAGAGCTTTGAAGTTCCTCTAATGTTGCTAATGATTCCTTCATTAAGCTTGTCCCGAAACGATCCATGCCAAATTGATCTCGAAACTGTATTGAAAGCTTGTAATCAGAACCATACATGGTAGTATCATGCGTAAAAAGAACCGTCTTTCCTTGATTGATGAAAGTCTCAATGGCATCCCTTCCATAATCCGATGTAATATCAGAATACATATCTGCAAATCCTAGAATTATCATCTGATAGTCATTTAAGTTTATTTCTGCTGTTAAAGCATTCATTTTCACATTATATTCAGATACAAAACAGCGTTCAATAATAATTTCATAGTCCTGAATATTTCTTAGGTAATAATAAAATAATCCAGTAGTCTTAGCTTGCTTGTCCGAAACCTTAGTACCATCTCTATTAAAAACATGGTCTTTAAAGGCATCTTGAATGGCTGCAGAATTCGTCAAACTAACTGCGCCACTATCTTCTATATTCTTTGTAGTTGGAAGAAAGATACTTGGCGAATAATCACTAGCGATCTGCAATACCCTAATAATCTCTTTCTCCCCCTTATTCTGAATTGCTGAGATACCTGTTTTTATATATTTCAGGCCAGTTGCTACATACACACCATCTTTTTTACTTGATCTCTCAATACTAATCTGCCAGGTAATCACTCCAGAATATTTCTCAACACCACGTTCAAGCACATATTCACACCCTGCTTTTAGTTGATCCTCATCGACGATAGTATTCGTTGCAAGGTCTTTGATACTAATATCATCCAATTTCTCTCTTGCTTGATCAAACAAGCCATCCGCATTCTGGTCTAGATAAAGTGCAGCAGAATAGATACTATCGCTTCCATCCTCCACTATTTTAAATCGATAGGAAAGTACCTTCTTATCATCGGATGCGCCATTAATATAGATCTCGCTCGCTGGTATGATTGATCCATCTGCTTTTTTATGTGTTATTGCATCTTGGTATTCTGTTGGTAACTCAATAAATTCCACATCGCAGCTTGATTTTTTTAGTAGCTGACTTAGCGTAGCACCAGTCACTGTATTCTCACAAAGCAACCTTTCTTTATAATCTGCTGACTTTGCTGTGTTAATAAACTTAAACAAATTAGAAGAGATATCAATCTCTGATGCTATCTGATTATCCTTTAGCATGTTCGTTGCAAGCATAATCGGATATCCTACTTCTATGTAATTGATTAGCTCCTGCATCTTTAGTTTAGTTATATCATTACCAGAATAGCGTGTATAGAAATTACCAGCTTTCTTTAAAATCCAGCCAGCCATATTCCAGTCATCTTTCACTAGCATTCGTTTCCCGACATGAGAAAAAGCTAAGCTATCGAAAGCCAAATCAACCTTTTGGTAATCTAGGGCTCTTTCTTTGTTCATGCCAAGATAGACCATATCATAGCTTCCCACTAATTCCTCAATACGACAGATGAATTCTTTAGAAGTCATGCTTGATATCTTCAAGCTTCCTCGAAAGCTTGGTAATAAGCCTTTGATATAAGTTTCCCAGTTTTGCTTATAATCCTCAAAGGGCTGAATCTCTAAGATGGATATGCTCGGGATATTGGCACCATCATTTACACGGTCTAATAGGTAACGGATTATTTGCGCAGGCGTTATCATATTAGCTGACCCAAGATTATAATATTCAAAAACCTCTTTTGTTTGCGAAGTATAAGGAACAACTGAGCTATTAAATTGCATGACTATGCTGGTATTCGCATTGTAAATATACATTCCATCCTTAGCCATGGTATTATAGAGATCTGTATATCCTTCTGATACGTAGTAGCCCAATTTTTCTACATTGCTATTCATAATATTAGAATTCCCGTTATATTCAACCAGATGATACGGTATTAATATAAAAGGACACCAATAGGTACTGATCGGAGAACCATCTGGATTACAGAACAAGCCGGTAGTCATACCGTCCGATACTTTATATCCTGTAACTATCATGTTCTTTCTAAAATACAAATCATACAATTTTGCTGTATTATCATAGCGCATAAACAAGCCTAGCTTATACACATTATTTTCACTAGCATCACACTCCTTACGATAGGAGTAGGTAGATGTTTTTGTTTTCTTCTCAATGATTACTTTTGTCATAGGAATACTTGATGTTAAACTATTAACATCATAGATTACTGGACATGGATTCACACCCTCTGCTAAGTCCCAACCTGATTTCTTTTGAAGAATCTTTACAACTGCTTCCCAGCATAGATCTCGTCCATTGATAAAACGACAATTATTATAATCAGTGATACCTACTTCGTTATACTGAAACATATCATCTCTACGAAAGCGTGGATCTTTCCATATATCGATGTAGGTTGTACCCATATGACTCTTATCTGTTAGATAAATGAGGTCTGCTTTATCGATTAAATCAAGATTATTATTTAACTGTTGTGAGGTAACAGTCACTACCCTGATCTGATAGCTAGGAATTTCATTATCAGTCAACTGTAAACACTCTTTTAAGAATGTATTCTTGTGTTTATACTCATAATGGTCTCCCTCATATAAGATTGAATTTTTTGTGGTATATATCTTATCCTTATTCTGGTCGTTTTTAGACCGGCTTGGGTTATATTCCAGCCACTCTAACACAAAGTCACCTGTGTTATCAGCTACTTCCTGAAAATTTGCTCCTGTCACCTTGCCGCTTGCATCTCTATATAAGCTTGTTTGAATATAATTTCCTTGGTTTGCTTCAACTCTTTTATAGCAACCATCCTGTGGTACAATCCTTGTTCTATAATTATTAGCATCTAACATAGCCTTGTTAGGAGAAAAGGTTTGTATGTTAGAATGCCTTGCTTCCAACGCATTCGTAGATGCGATATTTCCTCCCTTTTCTGACCAGGATAATACTTCAATATCTACCGGCTCCTGTCCAGCGATATTGTAACCAATTTCGGCAAACCCTTCAAAAGGTACAATCTCTAATATAAGAAATGGATTCAAGGCTGTACCTAGTGGATATGCGCTATTTTTATCAGGAACATTTTTTACCTTGTCTCCTTCTACCATCGCAGCGGAGGAGTTATGTATCTTCTGTAGTATCATTCCGCCCACAGAACTAAAACCCAGTATGATGATTGCAATCAGCATGATGATCATTTTCTTCGATTTCATACATCTCACTCCTTTCTGTTTTGATTCAATTGCTATTCCCATGTACTTGTTGATTTTATAGGGCAATTGGCTCCATGTAGCTTATTCCTATTTATTGCGAAGACTCGTGGTGGAAAATGTGCTGTACTCTTTATCCCCTAGGGATAATAGTAGGGTAATATGAACACTTCCCTGGGTATTAACGCTTAAACTTGCTGGTTCAATTGCTAGTGCTTTGATGTGTTTTGCCAGTAGAGAAGGTGTTGACGAGGTTAGCTCTAAAGTGACTTGATCCCTTAACCATGCCTCCAATGATGGGAATATAAGCTCAACCTCTTCTTTGGAATTTTTCTGAAAGAGCAATTGATTCCTTGCTTGGTCAAAGATAACCGCGTAATAATATAACTTGCCTTCTTCAGAGGCCGTAATCACAAGTGTAGGTACAAAAGCACCTCCTACGTTAACATCCTGATACACATAATCCTGCGCCTTAATCATCAAATCATGGATCTGATTCATAGCGATCTGAGATTCCTTTTGAAGTTCAATCTCATTGCTAGTGGACTGATAAGACTTTGTTCCAACACTCATCAAAGTTCCAATCGCAAGTAATACAATGGAAGCAACCGTTAGACTAACAATTAATTCAATTAGCGTAAACCCTAGATTTCTATTTTTCTTAGTCGCTTCGTTCATCTAAACCTCTTTCTGGATAATCAACCTATAAGTAAGCAATTCTATTTCATTAGCGTTTCAATCATCCGTTTAATCCATTTTCCTACTTTATGTAATTTCTTCCAGTCTCTTTTACCAAAATCAGAGTTGCAGTCTTACTCCCTTCAAACTTAATCATAGTATAGGGCATAGTACTGGCAAGGAAGGCAGCAGTGTTCTTTGAATACTTAAAATCAATGCTAGATCCTACATCAAGTTTCTGAAATTCAATACCATCCTTTTTAGAATAGACAGTTAAGGACGAATTCCCAATCTTCTCTCGATCCAACTCAGTCTCAAGGTCACCTAATTGTTTTATAGAAATAGCCTGAATACTTCCATCACTCTCTATACTTAAACGCAAACAAACCGTACCCTCCACCATTTCCAGGGACTGTGTTCTTGTATAGTCTAATAATGAAGATAAACGTTTTGCACAGTGATTGGCATTACTCCCATAGGCATAGCTGACACTTAATACAGTTATGGTCGAGATAATACCCAGAATCAAAACGATGACAATTACTTCGATTAAACTAAATCCCTGATTTTTATTTCGATTCTTTTCCATCCTCATGCTTATGCTAGGTCTCCATTAACTTTATTCTTTGTACCAATTCTCATAGCTGATCTGCACTGTATTCACTTCTGCATCTGTGTTTACATCTTTGGTAAGGAAATCTTTAAAGTATTTGCTTACTTCTGGTGTAGAATCAAGAATTGCTTTTACATACCCTGGGTCGGCATTAATCGTAGCATTGGACAGTGTAATGTTACCAGTGGTTATGATCATTCCAGTAAATTCACAATTTGTAATTGTTACATCCTTATTAGTAAGTATCAGACCTTTTCTCCCAGAAACGTGAGTATCTAGTAACACTTCATTGGTGGTAACTAAGATATAGCTATCTGATATACCACCATCTACCTTAGAATAAACATCACGTGTATTCCTTTCGGCAAATTTTTGCTCAGAATCCTTCTCTATTCCTTTTATATTTTTTGTGCTATCTTCCTTGAAATATATCAGATTTTCAACTAAGGACGAAGTTAGCGCATCACTAAGTCGATCTTCTTTTAGATAGTTCAGCAAACCCTTATATTGACGTTCAAATTCCAGCTTTTTATTACTAATCTCTGTTTGTATGCTAGAAATTTCAGTTGTTTCACCTCCGCTATGAAGCATACCGCTTCTATAAAAGGATAAATGATCAGGAGTATAAGACAGTATATTCCCAGTATTGATTATTGACTGATAGCCTTCTGGTAGATATACCTCACCAAGTTGAAGGGAAGCTGCTAAATTTTCAAGTTTTTCTACGTTTATACTTTGGTATTCATTAAAATACCGATTGGCGTGATCTGCAGATAAGAAATTCCAATACAGATATACCATCTGTGTCTTATCATCACCAATAAGGAAATTGACGTGATATGCAGTATAGGGTTTATCAAAGTTCTTCACATACTGACTCATATCAATACCTAAAGTTGAATCATTTGTAATGACTTCATAACCTGGAATACTATCTTTTAAATTCTTATACTCCTCTTGTGTCATTGGATTATGCCCAATTCCATTAATGTATTTGCCTGGCACTAGATAAGCCACCTGAGAGCCCTTAAAGGAGAGAGATTCTCCTGTTAACACTTGATTTTCCCCTGCCCCGCTTTCACTACCATACAGAGAAGGGATATTGAGATAGCTCTTCCCAGATATCCAGAGGTTTTTCAATCCTCTCATATCCAGTACTGCATTCTTGGCATTGATCACTATGGAACTGCTGCCATCTGCTGTTCCGTTTGGTAAGTCACTTGTTACGTTATCCATCTGATAACCATAATAATTACCAACAAGTTTCACATTTCCTCTATGCTCTCCCAAGGTCAAATCATCCTGGACATAACAATTTGCTGTGATATCAAGTACCGTATTCCCTCCAGCGGTAGTTCCCTCCGTTGCGACGTTTTTCACCCAAACCCCATTAGTTACGGCTCCCTCCGTCATCTGTCCTGCTATCTCTATCTTCGCTCCATTACTAGCTATAAGTCCCTCCCGGGAGATTACTTTTTTAGAATTCAAGCTCAATTCTGTACTATTAACTGTTGCATGTATTCCTAATCCCCCATAAATGTTCCCATTCACTCTAGTACTGTCAGTAGCCTGAATCAGGCCGTCGGCAATCAGACCAAAGTCGGTATAGTAGACACCTTCTTTATCTCGAAATGGAAGAGAAGGATAGGTAGCTTTCACTATAATATCCGTGGTTATAGTTGACTCATAAGCTCGAGCATCGGTATATCGCAGAGTTACTCCTTGTAGCGTAACTGTGTAGTCATTCAGGTTTTTGACAACTTTGATACTACTTCCACTTACCGTAGTTGCCTGTTTTCCAGTATCACTAATAAGATACCGTGTTTTTAATAGTTCTGGGTCCACCAAGGCAGATTCTTCATCGATTCCACTATTAACAAGTGGAAGACCCGTTAGTTCTTTATATAACTGATTTACAAATCTACGCTTCAACAATGTCGTTCGTTCGGTATCCGGGGTGGCTGAAAATCGCTGAAGCATATAGGTATACGCTTCCTTCATACAAGCTTGAGCCGTCTCTTCAATTCCAACTTTATATTCATCCATAGCACTTTCTGCGGTATAGAAATTACTTTGTGCTAGACTATCCACCGTCTTCATCTTCATATTCGAGACAGTTGCAGTTAGAATTACAGAGCCTAAAAGTCCAAGAAAGGTCATGCAGATTAATACCAGGATTAGTGTTGATCCTTGGTTATTCCTCTTCCATTCATTGATACTTTTTCTCATAGGCCCTCCATCTACCGCGTTATGGTTGAGTTGATTTCATATAAGAGTTCTGAAAATCCTGCTTCATATACCTGCACCTTAACCTCATAGATACGGTCTTTCGCAGGACCATCGGTAACTAGTGTTTCAAAATAATTAGTGCCAGGATTTAGTTGATACAAAAGATTTGCACTTTTTAAATGTTCGTCAGATAAGGGGTTATGATAATAAAATTTCACTTTACTAATGTCTTGACCTGTTGCCTCTACTTCAATTGGTTCAATATTACCATAGCCTCCATCTTCAGCTCCAATTATTCTTTGTTGTGCAATAAACACCTTCAGTTCACTGCCAAGACGATTCGAATGATTTTCAATGATAATTTGATCTTCGTCCCATTTGTTAAGTACGAAAGGAGTATGGAAGAGATAAATTTGCTCCAGCTGATCAAAAATTACATTCTCATAAAAGCCACCATAGATCTTTGTTGCCTTAGATACATCCGTTGCACCTGGCTCATGTAGTATATGTTCACCAGCACTTAACTTATATTCTAACTTAGCGGATACTAATATCTTATCCTCTCCATCCACGTTTAGATCGCCTATGGTGATAATCGTTTTTCTGGAAACTTTATTCTGTACTTGCTCTTTTGCAAGCTTCGGTGGTGAAGTTGGAGTAGGAATAGGAATCGATGCCTTAGCTTTTAGATCAGCAAAGTATTGGTAAATCATATGTTCGTTATAAAAATAGTCCAAAGCAGCATCATCCAAAGAATAATAGGTAAGATCATAGGTATCCTGATAATAATCAGGGCTATAGTCCTTATCATTTAGTTTATATTCAATACCGATACTGCTTGGATTAATAAGTGCCGTCTCAGCTAGATTCAGCATCGTAACATCCGGTAATTCAAATCTATTTTGTTGAATTGAAGAACCACTAACTACACCCCCTTGATAATTCTGTGCTGAGATTGTGATTCGTACATTAAAGTTTTTTGTCCCTTCTTTGACTCCATTGAGTACGTAATAATACTTATCCTCCGAGTTTCCCTTAAAGTAAACTTCCCCCGTTTCTTTTTTTCCAATTGATTGATGCTCTGATTCTGTAATTTTAATAAAATACTGATCCGTCTCATAATATCCAATTTCATAGCTAGAGTCTATCAGGCTAGTCGCCGGTACAATGGAAAAGGCCCCTCCAGATGCAATGATCCCATTAAACTGTAGTGCTATCTGCTCCAGATCATAATTCTTGATTCCTTCCATCACATTCTGCCCTAGTAGGGTTGCATATTGTTGATTTCTAGATTTTAGGTTCACGCGTGAGGATAAGATAAAAGTGCTAAGCAAAGGAACTAAAATGATAGCCAGAATTAACATACTTATAATAACTTCAACTAAGGTAATTCCTCCATTATCTTTTCTGAGTCTACGCATCATAGTCTCTCCTCTTGCTTACTGTATAATTTTCTGATATTAAATCCTCTTATCCATTACTCCCCAATAGGTTCGTATGTACCAAAAATACTAGAATTACCTATGGTCACACCGTCAATCACAGGTGGCTCATAAGTTTTACCAGTTCCAGTCATAGAATATAGATTAAGGACCATGGAACCAGATAATTTACCACTTTGAGAATCAAAGGAAGCAGTTAGACTTTCAATATCCATCTTCTCTGCATACTTATTGATATAATCGATACAATCCTTTAGGCCCTGATAAGTGGAATTATAGGTGATCGCTAGAGTAGTATGATAGGCATAAACCCCCAGCCCATCCACACTTGGAACGGTAGTGGAAGCAAAAATCTGTTCTTCTTGAGAGAAGGAAACCGTTGGTATTAACATACCAGTAGCAGTACTTAGATCAATAAGAAACTTAGTACTCTTTTCTGGTGTATTCCCTGGACCATATTGTTCCATCAAAGCTTTCATTTTTGCCTCATAGGAAGCAATCTCTTGTTGATAATATGCTTCTTGCGCAACTTGTGCACTCAATTCATCACTTCGTAACTGTAAACTTTCCATTTCTGTTTCGATCTCAATGGTTTTATTATTATAACTGACATAACCAAACTGATAAGCAATAAACAGAATCAACACCATGGTAACTCCAAGTAAGAGTCGCAGTTGCTTCTGATCAATCTTGTCTAGATATTGTTTCATTGCGCTGCCTCCTCTACAATTGGTTTTGTATAATAGCAAGTAACAGCAAAGGTTACTTCTGTCATCTTTGTATCAGGATTTGTAATTTCTGTTAAACCACTAATATTAACTTCCAGGATATAAGGAATCTTATGTAACTGTAATAAAAACTGAGTCGCTGCTTCTTTAGACGTAGTGGATACGCTCATGGTAAAACTAATGTCACTAGAAGTTAACGTGTGTATAATAGCTCCAGAAGGGAGCTTGTCTTCTAATTCTGTTAACAAGTGATTGAACTCGGTAATATATGAATATGTACTGTCCTCCATTGCTTGCAGGGAATGATAAGCTTCCTGGCTGCTTACATAATTGGCTGACACATTTTCAATATAGGACATCTCCATTATGCTTTGTTCCAAAGATTCTTTCTCCTTAAGAGCTGCCTGATAATTCTTTCCCGCCATAATTACCAATATTACACTTACCACAACCGTTGCACCAAATAGAGTCGCATATAACTTCCAGAAATCTCGTTTTTGCTCAGTTACCACATAATCTTGCGGTACAAAATTCACTGGTGCAATAGCCGCTCCAAAACAGGTTAAGAATTCTGAGATCCTATCTTTTGGCACCTGTACTCCAGCAAGTAAAGCCACCTCCATAATTTCCTCTTTGTTTTTAACTGGGATGGTTAACTCATTACTAATTAGCATTCCGATCCCTTTTACCTGGGCTCCTCTACCAGTAATAATCATTTCTTTGATGTCAAGAGGGGTGTTCATCTGATGACTTCGCGTCACCTGATATTCAATGATTCTTGATAGATTACTAACAAAGAGCTGTAGGGAATCTGTAATCAACTCCTTTGCCTGTTGTAAGTGGCGTAAAGAATTATCTGTGTTTTCTTCGTAATCTACGATATCTAAGACAAATCTAGGCCATAACAATTCTTCACGCTGTAACATCTCAGTTGCTGCAGCCAGCTCCTCGACCTGAAACGCATTGGATTCAATAACTGCCTCTGCTAAGGTATTCGTACCATAATTAATGATTCTTTGTAAAACTAATACTCCATCATTCATAATTGTAACAATGGAATTTTCTTCATTTATTTGTAACACAAAGTCACACTCTGTGCTTGCTGTCTTCTTTAGCCATTGATACGAGGAATTTCCTACATAATCAATAGCAACTACAGATAAGTCAAGAAGCTCTGCAAAGCTGTAATAATTCCTTACAAGGTTTGCAGGAGCTGCAAAGGCTAATAAAAGTATCTTTTTCTCTTCTACTCTTTTCTCAAGTACGGTATATGTTACGATATGATCTGTAATATCTCTTGGAAAATATTCATTTGCTTCAGCTTCCACAACTGCTGCGATACGATTCTCTTTCACAAAAGGGATCACAACCTCTCGGCTTAAAATCTTATTGGAAGATATGGTAAACACTACATTCTTACTTCGAAATCCGCCTTCTTCAAGCCTACTTCTCATAAACTCTGCAAATGTGCTTTTATCTCGGATATAACCATCCTCAATTGTATTCTCCGGCGTGTTAAATATAATACTGCGATAGATTTTCGGATTTTTCTTACGATAATCTATCTCACAGACTTTCGTGGTTGTAACTCCAATCTCTATACTGAGCACTTTCTGCATTGTCCTTTAGTACCTCCCTGACCTTCCCTTATTGAATCCATAAAAGTGTATACCAGGCTATAATCTCTTTCCCAAACCATGCTGCGGTAAGCATGCCAGCCGATAAATAAGGACCCATTGCTAATACATGGTCTGCCTTAATTACTTTCATACGAATTATATGGATGACCGAACCATAAAAACACCCTAAAATAAAGGCAACCAATACTAGCTTCCACCCAAGCAATAGACCTGCTACTGCCATAAGCTTAATATCGCCGCCTCCAATGCCTTTACCTTTCGTAATTACATAAACCAACATTAAAAAACCACTGACAATCATGAAATCTAGAAGGATTTCTATACGTAAGCCTGCATAAATTTCCCGAATGATTCCCAATACAAACAAATAAACATTGATTCCAAATGGTATCTCATAGGTTCTCCAGTCAATTAGACTTAACACAATTAAGCCTGATATCATAAGACAATAGAAAAGGCTTACTAGTGTAAATCCATGTATGTAGAATGTGATCACCCATAAGATGCCGTTTAATAGCTCAATGAGCGGATACTGTGCAGAAATCTTCTCCTTACATATCCTACATTTACCGTGCAGGAAAACCCAAGAGAAAACTGGTATCAAATCGAACCAGCGAAGCTGATACCCACAGGTGGTGCAGTGGGATCGGCTCTTTACAAGACTCTCGTGGTTTGGAATGCGGTAAATGCAGACATTTAGGAAACTTCCGATCACTAGGCCGTAGATGAAAATAAGGATGAAATTAAGTGTTAAAAGATCCATATTCAAGTTTATAATTATGGAAATTTAACAGGATTTACAGTTACTGCACCAGATGTACTAACTACTACCTTAAAATGTGTATATTGGTTATCTTGAGGTGATGGGTAACTTCCATTCATTATTTCCTTAATAAAATCATCTAATTTAATACCGTTCTCACCTGTTGCTGATATTGAAGATGATTCAATTCCATCATCATCAATTAAGTAAGATCCAGCTGTTTTTACTGTATGACCCTTACTCATAAAATCAGCTACAGCAGTGCTAACAGCAGTTTTAATACTTGCAGCATTATTCTTGTCTACACTCTCTTTCGACGTCCCAACCCATTTCATCACCTGTGGTGCCAATGCCACTGCAATAATTGCAATAATTAAAACAACTACAATCAATTCAACCAAAGAAAACCCTTTGTTATTTTTTCTCTTGTTCATAAGCTTTTTTAACATAACCTCTTCTCCTTTAATTCATATTTACTTTCTCTATATTAAAGTTCTTTCCAAGACATTTCTTGTCCCGCCCAAGAAATACCCTAAAAAATCTTTAATCTTCCCTCAACCAAACATGAGACAAATCACATCACATCACATCGCCTCCATGCCTTTATACATACTTATCATTGGCATATAAATAGCCATAACAATAAC
>JAEYWQ010000322.1 GCA_023428885.1 Bacillota bacterium | reverse complement strand
ATTATTTAAAGAAAGCAAGGGAAGAGTATTCCAAGGGGAAAATTACAGCCAAGGAGTTGAAAAAAGTAGAAGATGAAGCGATTACAGACCTTATTAGCAAGCAAAAGGCAGTAGGACTTTCTGTGATTACAGATGGAGAATTCAGAAGAGGAAGCTGGCATCTTGACTTTATGTGGGCATTTCGTGGCGTAGGACATGAAAAGACAAATAAGGGGATTCCTTTTCATGGGGAAGCGGCATTGATTGATGATACCTACCTAACCGGTAAGGTGACCCTTGACAGCCATCCCTTCGTGGAACATTTTCAATTTGTAAAAGAATTCGAAGATGAGAATACCATTGCACGTCAGACAATACCTGCTCCTGCACAGTTTCTATTCCAGATGATTATACCAGAAAATCAAGAGAAAACAAAAGCCATTTATCCAGTGGAAGAAGACCTGATTCAGGATATCGCAAAGGGTTACCAAAAAGTAATTCGAGATTTATATGAGGTAGGCTGTAGAAATATTCAATTTGATGACTGTACCTGGGGGGTGTGTGTTGATCCGGCTGCTTGCTTCATCCTAGGAACCAATGAGGAGGGACTTCAGCAAACGATTGAAAAACTAATTCGTATCAATAATTTAGCGATAGAGAATAAACCCGAAGACTTGGTAATTAACACTCATATCTGCCGTGGTAATTTTCATTCCACCTGGGCATGCCAGGGAGGCTACAACCGTGTAGCCAAGGATCTGTTTGCTAAGGAAAATGTAGATAGCTTCTATCTAGAATTTGATGATGAACGTTCCGGTGATTTTGAACCTCTTCAATATGTAGATAAGGATAAAAAGGTGGTATTGGGACTGATCACAACAAAGGCAGCACAGTTGGAGAATAAGGAACAGATCATCAAACGTATTCGCGAAGCAGAAAAATACCTTTCCCTAGATCGACTTTGCCTGAGTCCTCAATGCGGATTCGCATCCACAGAGGAAGGTAATTTACTGACAGAAGAAGAGCAGTGGGCAAAATTGAAGCTGGTTCAGGAAATAGCACAGGAAGTATGGAAATAAAGTTTAAATAGAGCTCCAATTGAAACATAATACAAAGTAATCTAAACCTCCATAAGTAGACGAAGAAGATACCGAAAGTCTACTCATGGAGGTTTTTGCAATATAGGCCTTTTAAAATAATCCGATGATACGAAGTATTTTTTTAGTTGCATTTCAATAATTTTAAATGTAATATGAAATTACTTAATCTACAAAGAAAGGAAGAATATCTTAATTTTTATTCGTATATGGGACAAAACTGGGAAAACTTTGGGCGGTGCCCAATATATAAGAGAAAAACAAAGGAGTAGACAATATGAAGATTAAATGGAAGTTTATATTATCAATCACAGTTATCATTTTATTATTAACTGCTGTAATCATTACATATAACAGTTCAAAAATGAGGCAATTAATCACAAGTGTGAGTGAAGAAGAACTTAATAATTATTCCAACATGGGATATCAATTACTTGATAAAGCATATCCTGGGGACTGGAAATTAGACAATGGGCTATTATTCAAAGGAGAAACTCCTTTGAATGAAAATTATGAGATTATTGATCAGTTCACGAGCGGAACCAATGTACTTGCTACAATTTTTGCTATGGATACCAGAATTTCTACGAATGTAATGGATGATCAAGGGGTGCGCAGAGTAAATACACAAGCAGCTCCGGAAGTAATTAAGGCGGTTCTTCAAGATGGTAAAGAATTTATTGGTAAAACTCAGATCTTAGGAACTCCATCCTTGACATATTATGTACCAATTAAAGATACTACAGGTACGATCATTGGTATGTGGTTTGTGGGTATCTACACCGATGTGGTAGATGAGAGAATCTCAGGCACTATTAGCATGATTGCTGTGTTAGGAGCTATTACCTTGGCAGTAGGCATACTTACATCTGCAATCCTTGGTAGAGCACTCGCTAAAGGTATTGATGGCGTGAAAAATCGAATGAAAGAAATGGAACGTGGTACATTCAATATCGAGTTTAAAGAAAGCTTATTAAAGAGAAAAGATGAGATTGGTGAGATTGCTCGCTATTCCAAAAATATGCAAGAAAAGATTTCTGAGATTATCAAGGGGATACAGCAAGAATCAGAGAATGTAAAAATCAACACCTTCAATTCTGCGCATAGCATGGAAGAGATGAATTTTAATATTCAAGAAATATCTGCTACAACGGAGGAATTATCCGCTGGAATGGAAGAAACATCAGCCGCTACAGAGGAAATGAATGCGTCTACTTATGAAATTGAAGCAGAAGTAAGTAAGATGAAAGAGAAAACCCTACATGGTGAAATGATTGCAAGTGAGATTAAGCAAAGAGCTGGTAAGTTAAAAATCGAAACAGATATTTCTCAAGAAAACGCAGCTCAAATATATAAGACAACAAATAAGAAATTAAGAGAGTCCATCAAGAAGACGGATGCCATCAATGAAATTAAAGAATTATCTGAAACAATTTTACAAATCACCTCGAAGACCAATCTTCTTGCGCTAAATGCAGCAATTGAGGCAGCAAGAGCTGGTGAAGCAGGTAGAGGCTTTGCTGTCGTTGCTGATGAGATTCGAGTGTTAGCTGAGAACTCGAAGAATGCGGTATCAAGAATTAATGACATCACTTATAATGTGTCTGATGCTGTGGCAAGTGTTGTTGAAGATTCCAAGAGTTTATTAGCATTCGTAGATAATCAGGTATTAAAGGATTACGATATGTTTGTAAATACTAGTCTTCAATATGACAAAGACGCAGATATGGTACAAGGTGTTGTTGAGGAAATCAACCATATTGCAGAGCAGTTATATGAGACAATTCAGCAGTTAAGAACTGCAATTGACGAGATCACCACAGCAGCAGGAGAGGGAGCGCAGGGATCAACAGTGATTGCTACTAAGGTAACCGATATTGCTTTTAAAACCAAGGAAATCTTAAACCAAGGACAAGAAAATCAGAAAAGTGCGGAGAAACTTGACACCATGGCTGATTTCTTCCAACTATAATTTATGATCCAAACTATGAATCTTTAGGATCGTTACTTATTTCGATGATTCAATGACAATCTTGATAAACCCTTGTTTAGCATCGTTTGGCCCTAAGATGATAAGACTAGATTCTTTAACATAACCTTTGTTATACATGTTAATAGCATCTGTAGAACAGGTTTGGTTTTCTAAACAAAAATAAGGAAGGTTTTTTGGAGTGTAAACTACTAGTTTTTCAAATTCTTGACTTGAACTTAATAGAACTTTTTTATCCTGATAGTGGATGACTGCAGCAATGTCTGGAGGATGTACAAGATATACATCATCAAGAGCTAAGTCATCTACTTTTTTTGCTTTCTGAAGATCATAAGATTTTGTGACTGGAAGAATTCTTCCTGTGGGGAAATGTTCCTTGTTATGTTCCATATAGGCAGAAGCATAGACTTGAATTAAAAGCTCTTCATCCTTTGGTTTATGAAAAAAGGGATGAATCCCAATACCATACGGTAAATTTTTATTATCTTTATTCTGAAGATGATAGCGATAATAAATTTGATTTTGCTGCAATTCTATTTCTAGTGTCAGCGTACACATAAAGGGGAATAAGGAGTAGTATTCGTTTCCATCATCATGGTTATTGGTGATATCCAAACTGGCTCGAAGAATACCTCCATCCCTACTTGCTACTTGTTGGACTACTTTAAATTTTGCATGTTTGAGGATACCGTGATTTTCCATAGGATAGGTAATCCCTTCGAAGGTGAAATGATTATTCTTTACACGATTAGGGGTAGGAAACAAAGTCATCACACTACAGGTCTGATTTGCTTCATATCTAGCACGATCAAATTGAATTAGAGCTTTATTTTGATGCCAAATCTCATAAATGTTCATTCCATCTGCTGGATTAATCCATAGCTTGATTTGCTCATTATAGATACTAAATATCTCTTGTTGGTCGAAAATTTCTTTGCTTATCATATCGTACCCTCCTTGGATGTATTACCATTGGAATCATATCTTATTCAGCTAAATTATACAACTTAAAATGTAGAAAAAGATAAAATTTTTTGATAGACATTTTATATAATGTTTGCTATAATGCAAACATAAGAAACATGTTTGCATAGAAATATGCACCATAATGCACTATTATACTTCTCTGGAGGTTTCAAACATGATTATTGGAAATGACTTACCGAATATGCCATGGCAGGATAGACCGGAAGGTTGCACTGATATTGTATGGCGCTATAGCAACAACCCTATTGTAAAAAGAGATCAGATACCAGGAGCTAACAGTATCTTTAACAGTGCAGTTATTGCGAAAGATGGTGAATTCGTAGGAGTATTCCGTAGTGACAATACAGCAATGGAGCAACACTTATTCTTAGCAAAAAGTAAGAATGCAATCGATTGGGATATTGAACATGAGCCATTAAAGCTATATGATCAAAATGACCAATTCATAGGAGATGCTTGCGGATATGATCCTAGAGTGTGCTTGATCGATGGTAAATATTATGTAACATGGTGCAATAGTTACCATGGACCAACCATTGGAGTTGCATATTCTTATGACTTTAAGAAATTCTATCAGTTAGAGAATGCCTTCCTTCCATTTAACCGTAATGGTGTTATGTTCCCTCGCAAAATCAATGATAAGTATGTAATGCTATCCAGACCAAGTGATAATGGTCATACGCCTTTTGGTGATATGTTCTTAAGCCAGAGCCCTGATATGGAGCACTGGGGTTATCACCGTTTTGTAATGCAGGCTCAGGGGTGGGCTTGGACAAAACTTGGTGCAGGTCCTATTCCAATTGAGACAGAGGAAGGTTGGTTATTAATCTTCCACGGTGTTGGAACTACTTGTAACGGTATGATCTATTCTATGGGTGCAGCTATTCTTGAAAGAGATGAACCATGGAAAGTAAAATATAGATGCAAGCCTTATATCTTCCACCCAACCACCATGTATGAATGTGTTGGCGATGTTCCAAACGTTACCTTCCCATGTGCAACCTTACATGATGCAAAAACTGGCCGTATAGCAATCTATTATGGTGCAGCAGATACCGTTGTTGCATTGGCATTTACACAGGTAGATGAATTAATTGCTTACATCAAGAAGAATGCAATATAATTAATTGCAATAACATAAGCTATGATGCTGTGAAACTACACCCTTGTGAATACGAGGGAAGTTTCACAGCTTTTTTTCGATGATAGGAAGTAGAATCCAGAAGTCGATAAAAATAACCGAAAAATAGCTCGATTTATTATAGATAAAGCAAGATACCTAGTGTATACTATTACTATGGAAATTGTAACATGAGATTTCATACTTAATTTACGTGATGAAGCAGTCAAAAAGTGTTAGTGTGTTGCAGACTGTGTAGTAAGAAAGGGGTTTATTATGAGAATAGCAATCTTAGGAGCTGGAAATATTGGTGCTACTATGGCAAGAACAATTAATGGTATGGAGGATGCACAGTGCTATGCGGTAGCTTCCAGAGATTTAATAAAAGCTGAGGAATTCGCAAAACAATATGGCGTTGAGAAGGCTTATGGTTCCTATGAGGAGATGCTTAAAGATCCCTTGGTGGATTTAGTCTATGTGGCAACACCTCATTCTCATCATTATGAGCATATGAAACTTTGCATCGCGCATAAGAAGCCAATTCTCTGCGAGAAGGCATTTACAGCAAATGAAGCACAGGCAAGAGAAGTGTTTGAATTAGCTAGAAAAGAGCAAGTGTTTGTGACAGAAGCAATCTGGACACGTTTTGTTCCAATGAGAAAGATGTTGGATGACATCCTTACTAGTGATATGATTGGAACACCATATATGTTAACTGCAAATCTTGGATACTTAATTAGCCAGAAGGAAAGAATTGCTGAACCTGCTCTAGCAGGAGGTGCTTTGCTTGATATCGGTATCTACCCGCTGAATTTTGCAATGATGGCATTTAACGGGGAAGTAGATAAGATTCTATCCACAGCTACCATTTCTGAAAAAGGTGTGGATGAGCAAGACAGTATGACGATCTTGTATCAAGACGGTAAGATGGCGGTATTACATGCCACAACAAAAGCATTGACCGACCGTATGGGTATAATCAGCGGTAGTAAGGGCTATCTTGTGGTGGAGAATATCAATAACCCAGAAGAAATCCGTGTATACAATACGAATCGTGAGGAGATTGCAAAGTATCAAGCGCCTAAACAGATTACGGGATATGAGTATGAGGTACAAGCAAGTATGAAAGCAATCAGGGAAGGCAAGTTAGAATGTGAAGAAATGCCTCATGAGGAAAGTCTTCTTATGTTACGATACATGGATCAGATGAGAGCTTGCTGGGGTGTAAAATATCCATTTGAATAATATAACATATAACAAATTTGCTATAAAGCTCTAAGGTCATCAAAACAACTTATTTCGATAGTATTTCCTCGGTTTATGTTGATTAATATCTTGACAAATGGGTTTAACATGTTTAAAATTATGGAATAATTAGAATATATAGTAGCCTTGATAAGGAGTAGTAAAAGTTCCTGATTCTAACAGAGAGTTATCGGATGGTGGAAGATAACAGAACAGACTTTGAACTCGCCTTGGAGCTTCGGAAGTGAAAGCATTAGTAGTTTCCGACGGTTTTTCCCGTTATCGAAAGTGAAAGTGCAAGCAATTTCATAATTGCTTGAACTAGAGTGGTACCGCGATTAGGTCTTATCCCCCATCGTCTCTAGAATAAGAGAGATGGGGGATTTTTAATGCACACGACTTAGTATGAAATATTTCGCACAAAGAGCGACAGCAGGTCGGCATATAAAAGGAGGAGAATTTATGTCAGAGATGTATAATCCAAAAAAGATTGAGAAAAAGTGGCAGAAGATCTGGGATGAGGAGGAAGCTTTTAAAGTTGGTTCTGATCATTCAAAACCTAAGTTCTATGCCTTAGTAGAATTCCCATATCCATCAGGACAGGGGCTTCATGTAGGTCATCCAAGACCATATACCGCACTTGATATTATTGCAAGAAAGAAAAGAATGCAAGGTTATAACGTGTTATATCCAATGGGCTGGGATGCTTTTGGTTTACCAACCGAAAACTATGCAATCAAGAATCAGATCCACCCAAAGGTAGTTACTAAGAACAATGTAGAGAATTTTAAGAATCAGCTAAAATCCTTAGGTTATTCTTTTGATTGGGATCGTGAGATCAATACCACAGATCCTAAGTATTACAAATGGACTCAGTGGATCTTCTTGAAATTATTTGAAAAAGGCTTGGCATATAAGTCTTCCATGCCAATCAACTGGTGTACTTCCTGTAAAGTTGGTCTTGCAAATGAAGAGGTTGTAAACGGTGTTTGTGAACGTTGTGGCAGTGAAGTAGTTCGTCGTGTGAAGAGCCAATGGATGTTAAAGATTACGGAGTATGCTGAGAAGTTAATTCAGGATTTGGATCAGGTAGACTATATTGAGAAGGTTAAGGTATCTCAGAAGAACTGGATCGGCCGTTCAGAAGGTGCAGAAGTTGACTTTAAGTTAGCTGGCAAAGAAGATTCCTTACGCATCTACACCACACGTCCAGATACCTTATTCGGAGCTACTTATATGGTAATCTCTCCAGAACATCCAATGGTAGATAGATACAAGGCAGAAATTAAGAACTTTGACGCTGTTGTAGAATATCGTGAGAATGCAGCAAAGAAATCTGACTTTGAACGTACTGAATTAGTTAAGGAAAAGACTGGTGTTTGCTTGGATGGCTTAGCAGCAATTAATCCTGTGATTGGCAAAGAAATACCAATCTGGATTTCTGATTATGTTTTAATGACTTATGGTACCGGTGCAATTATGGCGGTTCCTGCTCATGATGAAAGAGACTGGGAGTTTGCTAAGAAATTCAATTTACCGATTATCGAAGTGGTAGCAGGTGGTAATGTACAAGAGGCTGCATTTACCGATACTGCAACTGGTCAATTAGTAAATTCTGATTTCTTAAACGGATTAGAAGTAGCAGATGCGAAAAAGAAGATCATTACTTGGTTAGAAGAGCAAAAGATCGGTACAAAGAAAGTAAATTACAAATTAAGAGACTGGGTATTCTCCCGTCAAAGATATTGGGGTGAACCAATTCCATTGGTAAACTGTGAAAAGTGTGGTTTCGTTGCTCTTCCAGAAAGCGAATTACCATTGATGTTACCAGAGGTAGACAGCTATATGCCAACGGATAATGGAGAATCTCCTTTAGCTGCTATGACAGATTGGGTAAAGACAACTTGTCCTAAGTGTGGCGGACCAGCACAGCGCGAAACTGATACTATGCCTCAATGGGCTGGATCAAGCTGGTACTTCTTACGTTACATTGATCCAATGAACGATGAAGCCTTTGCGAGCAAAGAAGCAATTGATTACTGGATGCCAGTTGACTGGTACAACGGCGGTATGGAGCATACAACACTTCACTTATTATACTCCCGTTTCTGGCATAAGTTCTTATATGATCAAGGCCTTGTTAGCACGCCAGAACCTTACCAGAAGAGAACTTCTCATGGTATGATCTTAGGTGAGAATAACGAGAAGATGAGTAAATCTCGTGGTAATGTTGTTAATCCAGATGATATTGTAAATGAATTCGGAGCAGATACCTTACGTACCTATGAGATGTTCATTGGTGCTTTTGACTTAAGTGCTGCTTGGTCCAATGAAGGTGTGAAGGGTTGCCGTCGTTTCTTAGATCGTGTTTGGAAACTTCAAGATATGATTGTAGACGGAGACGAGTACTCGAAAGAATTAGAAACCAAGATGCACCAGACCATTAAGAAGGTTACTTTGGATTATGAGAACTTGAAGTTCAATACAGCAATCGCTGCTATGATGGCTCTTGTCAATGATTTCTATCGTATTGGTAAGGTAACGAAGGGAGAGTTTAAGACCTTAATTCAGTTAATGAATCCGGTGGCTTCTCATATGACAGAAGAATTATGGGAGTCTATGGACTTTGGAGGTCGTCTGTATCAGTCTACTTGGCCAGAATATGAAGAAGCGAAGACCATCGAAGATACGATTGAGATCGCTGTTCAGTTTAATGGTAAGGTAAAAGCAACCGTAGCCGTTGCACAGGATGAAGAAGAAGCTTCGGTAAAAGAAAAAGTTCATGCTCTGGATGCAGTCGTTGCAGCAT
>JAEYWQ010000289.1 GCA_023428885.1 Bacillota bacterium | reverse complement strand
GCATACGTTTGATTTTTTGCATATCGTACGCTGTTAAACCCATAAAGATTC
Source organism: Bacillota bacterium (assembly GCA_023428885.1). Lineage (GTDB taxonomy): Bacteria > Bacillota > Clostridia > Lachnospirales > Lachnospiraceae > Lachnoclostridium. The sequence continues at coordinate 8,567 of JAEYWQ010000289.1, read as the reverse complement.
CAATCCCTATAATAGTGATTATGAAATCCATAGAATTATCTCCCTTACTCTAACATATCTGAGATTGTAGTACTCAATGATATAAATTTCAAGACTAGTAAATTTTCGAATTTTGTGGTATAGTAGTATTAGAAAATATATGATATATCAATTGGATAGGGTTGACTTATTGGGTAAAAGTTCTGATTTATAGATCGGCCAAATGATTGTAAAAATTAAAAATAGTTTAAAATTCTATTGACAATTAAAACAATTCATTGTAAAATATCTAAGCATGGTACGGAAAGTACAAGCAATATAAAGGGGTATAGTTCAGCTGGTAGAATAACGGTCTCCAAAACCGCAGGTCGTGGGTTCAAATCCTACTGCCCCTGTAAAATAAAAATGAGTTCACACGAAAGTGTGAGCTTATTTTTGTTTTACTTAGAGGCTGTTAGATTCGAGCCCACGACCTGCGGAGCAGGTCATTGGTCTCGCTTGCGAGACCTTGTTCAACATCCTACTGCCCCTGTAGTAAGAAAGTCTTGAAATTCAATGATTTCAAGGCTTTCTTTGCGTGTAAAATCAGTGAAAATGGGCCTGTCGCATTAAGTTAAAGCGACAGACCCAGCCATTTTATGCTTTGCATGTACTAAAGAGTAAATGCTTATCTTTTCTTTCCCATTAATCTCAAAAGCTTTAAGAATAAATTGATAAAGTCTAAGTAGATATGCATTGCACCATATAATGCTAATACATTGGCAGAGTATCCAGGATTCTCATATTGCATACGTTTGATTTTTTGCATATCGTACGCTGTTAAACCCATAAAGATTCCAATCCCTATAATAGTGATTATGAAATCCATAGAATCGTTTCTAAAGAATATATTGCTAATTGATGCTACAATTAATCCGATTAAGCCCATTAACAGGATACCACCCAGTTTAGTAAGATCTACATTTGTTACTAAACCGATCAGTGCCATAATAAAGAAAACAATGGTAGTCACTATAAACACATTCATAATTGATTGTTGAGTATATACAAGGAAGATAATCGATAAGGTGACACCATTAATAATTGAATATAGAGTAAATAAAACAGCAGACAGTGCCAGCATATTTTTTCTCATAGCATGAGTAGCTGCAAATACGATAGCCAATTCCGCAATAAGGATTCCATAAATCGCAAAACTACCTCCGAATATGATATCGTATACCAAATTTGTATTTGCAGTTGTGATTGCTGATAGAGCTGTTAATAGAAGAGCTAAGCCCATAAATAAAAATGATTTGTTGACAACTTCTGACTCTTGAATAATTTGCTTAACTTGATTGCTGTAATTTCGTGTCATATCAATAGGGTCTAGATTTAAGGCATTAAAGTTGTAGTTATCTTTCTCATTATCAAAATTATTATAACTTTGATTCATTCGTTTCCCCCTCCTATACATATTAGAATATATACATTTTCATCATATAATTATTTACTATATAAGTCAAATCGATTTAGAAAAATTATGTTTGTTTCCCTATTTGAAATTGAAAATGGTATAATGAATTTATATAGACCTTAAAGAAACGGAAAGGGGAACTATCGAATGGAACTTGTGAAAATTACTGATAGTGATAAAACTAAATACATGGATTTGCTGCTTATTGCAGATGAACAGGTAAGCATGATAGAGAAATATTTGTATCGTGGTGATATGTTCGCCTTGTGTGATGATGATCTAAAAGCTCTTTGCATTGTTACAAAAGAGGAAGAGGGAATTTATGAACTTAAGAATATTGTTACCGTTCCTGAATATCAAGGGAAAGGGTATGGTCAAAAACTTATTTCATTGATTGTTGATTATTACAAAAAATATGGTAATGAGTTATATGTTGGAACAGGAGACAGTCCTTCAATACTTCACTTCTACGAGAAATGTGGATTTAACAAATCACACATTGTTAAAAATTTTTTAATAGACAATTACGATCACCCTATGTATGAAGATGGAAAACAGTTAGTGGATATGATTTATTTAAAAAGACATCTATAGATGGGTTAAAAAAGAGCCGGTCACTCCGAGAATGATATGCCCCCTGTCAAGTAGACAGGTCAAATATCAATGTGACCGACTTTTATACGTTTACTTTAACATTGAATTGACAAAGTTATCTCCTATTCATTTTATATAAATGTCCTGATAATGCTCCGGCAATGGATGGTCTTCTAGATGTTCAAAACTCTTTAGTACTTGAGTTCCTGGGGAGGAGAGCTCTATTGAAAGCCTATCTTTACCTACCGTTATATGCGGGCCGACATATGGTTGAACTTCTATTTGAATGATAAAATACGAAGTACGATTCCCATTCGGTCGTTCAATATCTAATATTTTAATGAATCTACTAGAATAGCCAGGTGAATAAGTCAAAATATTTTTATAATAATCGCTTATTGCCTTGTTAATCGTAGGAGCAAGTGCAGTAATGATAACATCTTGATACAATATTTCCTGGGATTCATCTTCGACTTGCTTTGCCATAGTATTAAGATAAGTATTATTTATTGCGAAGACAACTACAATAAGCATAGATATGATTGCAATTAAAATATTCTTTTTTTTCATAGACTCACTCCGTTTCACAATTCTCTTTATATAGTATGCTAGTACATAATCAGAAGTATCCCAACATCTAATGTCATTCATTCAATCCTTTTTAGTTATCTAATTCAAGAAAATAAGATAAATAACGTATTAAACAGTATGAAATTTATGTTACTTATGATTTCATTACAATTTCTGTATTTGAAGAGTTACATTATTAGTTTTCAATCGTTTATTAAGTGAAGGGAGGAAGTATATGACAAAAAATTCATTAGAAAAATTATATAGTCAATATGCTAGTGAAGTATATCTGTATGCTTTTTCGCTTTGCAAAAATCATTATGATGCACAGGAATTAGTTAGCGACACTTTTTTTAAAGCATTGATCTCTTTGAAGCAGGATGATGGTAAATTTAAATACTGGCTATTTCGAGTATGTAAAAATTCTTGGTTGGATGGAATTAAGAAGAACAAATATTTACTTGATCAACCCTTAGAAGATATTTCAATCTCTGAAGATGATGTATTTAACAATATCATTGTGGAAGAGGAAAGATGTATATTATATGAGGCTATTTGGCAACTTCCTCAGACATATAAAGAAATACTTACCCTATATTACTATTGTGATATGTCACTAGAGGACATATCAGAGATGATGAATATTACATATAGTGCAGGCAGAATGTTAATTAGCAGAGCCAGGAAACATTTAAAGGAGCGATTGAATAAGGAGGATTTTGTATGACATATCGTGAGCTTTTAGAAAAATATAAAGTTGGAACATTAACAGAGGATGAAAAAATATTGGTAGAGCAGGAGCTTGAAAAGAGCGAAGCTATTAATGACTATTTGGCTGAAGAAATAGAAAAGTCCCTGTTAGCAAAAAATGAAGGAACAACTGATACAAGGAATGAAAAGATTAAAATTGAAAAATCAATTAAGAGAATGGTATATAAAAGACTAGCAGCTGTCGTAGTAATATCGGTAGTATGCGTATTTGTGATTAATCTGATAATCCAATATATCATATCTCCGCTGGTGTCCAGCCAATATTATGACCCTACAAGAAAAACGTCGGGACAGAAATATCAGCAGGATTTTGCCTATGATATACAAGCTGTCACTGAAGTATCCGAACCGGAATATGTAATCAGAGGATATCCATATGCGGAGAAGTTGGGCTTTGGAAAATATAATATATACTACGAAAGAGAAAATCTATTTACGAAGGAGAAAGAGACAGTTGGGGCGCAAATTAATAAAAGTAAGCGTGTAGGTGGCCTTGATAATTTTTATACTAACCAAGAAAGCTATTTGTTTACAAAACTTTGGAATGGCCAGGAAGGAAGTAGTGGATATGAAATGTCGTTAGAAATGAATAAACGGAAGACTGAAACACAGATAGCACATATAAGAGATTTGCCATCCACCTCTTATATTTCTGCATGGGTTCGTTTTTCAGATGATTTAACTATGGAAGAACTTTGTAAATATGAATATTTTACGTTTAAAGATATTGATTTTAAATGGATTGCAGTACGTACAGCAGAAAATCATCAGTTAATGGGTTTTTATTCAAGCTCAACTGATATTCTTGCTATAGGGGATAGAATAGATCAGGATAGATATCCAGGGTTTCAACTTCAATATTTAATGTCAACTCCTTATGATACATCTTTTGTAGACTTTATGGCAAAAAGCTATGAAACTCATTATACCAGCCTTCTTAAATATCTGGTGGATCATCAGGATGCGGTTGCTACATTAGTTGGAAGTACGAATTCATTTAGTTATAAGAGCGCATTAGAGTATGCAGAGAATAGTGGGGTAAGAGCTTATGGGGCTTTAGTTTTCGGAGAAGCGGATGAGCTTTTAAAGTTGTATGACTCAGGTAATATATTAACATTAACCATAGATAATGTAATTGCATCACAATATATTCAGTAATGTGCGTAAGCAAAGCTTACCCTTTGTTTGTTATTGCCTCATTTGTAAATATTTGATATAATATAATTTCCTCGATTGAGGAAGAACTAAATATTTTTACCTTCGGTGCTTATCTGGCAAAATCCAGAAAGACCAGGCCGGCTTGGAAAGATATGAAAATATAACTACCAGGAGGAAGTAACAATGATTACGATGGAACAGGTATGTAAATCGTATAAGGTTGCAAAAAGAAATGCAGGAATGAAGGAAGCCTGCAAGTCACTTTTTCTTAGACAAACTGAAAAGATTCAGGCTTTGTCAGATGTTAGCTTTACTATTCAGGATGGGGAAATGGTAGGCTACATCGGTCCAAATGGAGCAGGAAAAAGCTCTACAATCAAAATTCTAAGTGGAATATTAACACCTGATAGCGGTCGCTGCATGATTGATGGGCGAATTCCGTGGAAAAACCGAATTGAACATGTGAAGCAAATAGGAGTCGTTTTTGGTCAGCGTTCACAGTTATGGTGGGATATTCCTGTCATTGATTCCTTTGAATTATTGAAGGAAATCTATTCAATTTCAAAAGCTAATTATCGTATGAATCTAGAAGAACTTACGGAGAAGCTGCAGCTTTCCGAATTGCTAAGGACACCAACCAGACAGTTGTCCCTGGGACAACGAATGAGGTGTGAGATTGCAGCATCCTTATTACATCAGCCTAAGCTCTTGTTTTTGGATGAGCCGACGATCGGACTGGATGCGGTATCAAAATTGGCGGTACGTGAGTTTATCTTAAAACAGAATCGAGAGCATAATACCACAGTAATTTTAACAACCCATGATATGCAGGATATTGAGGCTCTGGCAAATCGTATGATACTGATCGGAAGAGGTAAGGTTTTACTCGATGGTAGCTTAGAGGATATGCGTCAGGTTGCCCTGAAATCATCTGAGAGCATGGATGAAGACAATAATAGCAGCTTAGAGCGGATTGTTGCCAATCTTTACAAGAATTTAAATATTCTGTAGGAGGTGCGGCATGAAAAAGTACTATTATTTTTTTAAGATTCGATTCCATGTAGGAGTACAATATCGTATGGCTGCTATCACGGGATTAATTACTCAATTTGTATGGGGCTTGATGGAGTGTATTGTATTTAAAATTCTTCTTGAAGCCAATGCAGCTTCATCTCCAATGAATATAGCACAAGTGGTATCTTATTTTTGGTTGAAGCAGGCATTTTTATTATTATTTATGACATGGGCAGCCGATAATGATATCTTTAGTATGATTATAGACGGCGGGATTGCTTATGAATTATGTCGTCCTGTGTCTCTGTATAGCATGTGGTTTTCACGTAATGTGGGAGGAAGAGTAGCAGGGGCAGGAATGAGATGTATTCCAATCATCCTTGCAGCGTTCTTATTACCAGAACCATATCGCTTAATGTTTCCGAAGAATATCTGTGTTTTCTTGTTAGTTATTGTTACCTTAATATTAGCTTTGGGGGTTACGGTTGCCTTTTGTATGTTGGTTTATATCATATCTTTTTTTACCATATCACCCCAAGGAATACGTATGCTATTAACAGGGGCAGTGGAGCTTTTGTCAGGAGCTATTATTCCAATTCCTTTTATACCGAATCCCTTTCGAAGGATTTTAGAGTTGTTGCCATTTGCCTCTATGCAAAATGTACCATTGCGAATTTACACTGGTAATTTAATAGGTAGTCAAATGATAAAAGCAATCATCTTGCAAATATTCTGGCTTATAATCCTGGTTTTTGCAGGGAAAGTATTATGTAAGCTGGCAGAACGCAAGGTCGTGGTACAAGGAGGATGATATGAGGAGAATTAAGAAAGGCCTAAAGCTTTATGTTATGTATATATCAGTTATTTTACGAAGTGCCATGCAATATAAATTGTCTTTCTTATTAATGATCATCGGACGTTTTCTGGTGGCCTTTAACGGCTTCCTTGCAGTTTACTTTTTATTTTCAAGTTTCTCAGGAATTAAAGGCTACTCTTACGGCGATGTTATGCTTTGTTTTTCTGTCATTCAGATGTCCTTTTCCTTAGCAGAGTGTGTTGCAAGTGGATTCTCTACGTTTGCTACTATTGTCATCAGGGGGGACTTTGACAGGATACTACTTAGACCGCGCAGCCCTATCTTGCAGGTATTGGGAACAAAGTTTGAGATCGGCAGGATTGGTCCTATGATATCAGCTCTTATTATGCTGATCGTTGGGATACTAAATAGTCAATTAAATTGGACGGGGTTTAAAGTATTTACATTATTTCTGATGGTGATCGGAGGAACTGTTCTCTTTGCTGGGCTTTTTATGATTGGAGCAACGATTTGTTTCTTTTCCTTAGAAGATACCAGATGTATGAACCTCCTGACTTATGGTGGAAAAGAGCATGGTAAATATCCCTTTGATGTATATGGCAAAGGGATTATGCGACTCTGTACGTACGTTATCCCTTATACTTTAATACAGTACTATCCTTTGCAATATATCTTAGGGATAAGCACAAGATGGTATTATGCATTTTATCCCTTTGGGGTAGGGATATTTATCATGGCTTGCTATGCATTCTGGTGCTTTGGAATGAAACACTATAAATCAAGTGGTTCATAATCAAGGTGAATATGCAGGAAAGGATAATTCATAAGATACAATTCGTGCGGTAGGAGACACGATTCATGCGGTAAATGTATTTTTAGCGTAGAAATTGATATCATTATGTCGAGGGATAGATTTAATATATATATTTACAAACACAGGAACTAAGGTGTTTAAGCAAAGGTAAAGCAGCTAGGTTACAAGGTGTTAAAAGAAGAAGTAAGGAGGAAACGAGGTATGAAAAAGCGATTACTGAGTATAGCCTTGGTGTTATGTATGGTGTTGCCTCTGATGCCTGAAAGAGTATCGGCGGCAGAGAAGAACTATAATGATGAGGATGTTACTTGGATCGGTACCCAGGAAGAGTATAAGAAGACTTTGGAAGCTTTCTTTGATGCAGGCCTTCGTAAGGTACCTGTGGGAGAAAGAGCGAATGATGGAAGCTTTATTGATGTCAAATATGGGCTTGTTGACTCGACTGGTAAGTTCGCCGCCCAGCCAATCTATGACACGATTGAGGCAGAATACCTAGCTGCCGAGGAAGACAGTAAAACAACAGAATCCATATTTGTGGACGGATATGTTCAAGCAACTAGAAATGGGAAGATGGGATTATTAGATACCAATGGCAAGGAGGTCATCCCTTGTAAATACGATGCGGTAGGTCTTCCTGTTGAGGGTATTAGTCGAATTATCAAAAAGTCAGGGAATAAGTATTATCTTGGCTACTGGTCTTTAGAAATTGGTAAGGAAATTGTTGCACCCAAGAAATATATTGTCAGTGGATTTGATGCAACTGCTGCAGGTTCTCCACAGGGATATGAAGCTCTAAACCGTAGTGCTGAGTGGTCTTATGCCGATGAGGCCTCTGACTACTATAAAAATCAAAGTGCTAGCAGATTGGCTACTCAATTTGATTTCAAAGGTGGATATGCACTAGTTCCTACAGGAAAGGTGGAAACTGTAACACAAATTTATGAAGGGGACAAGAGTCAAAACAGAACAGCTTACCTTATTTATGCACAGATTATTGATAAGAAGGGGAAGGAAATACTATCTGGGGGACCTTATCCCTATCGATATGGTGCTATGTATCCGCAAGCAGGCCCCTATATGGTTTATCAAAAGCTGTCAACTAAGAAGCTGACCTTACGTACCAATACAGGGAACACGATAAGCTTTAACTCACACTTGGAATCTGGTGTGGTAGGTGCAAAAGGAGTCATCATACCTGCTCAGTATCATGGTGGCATCCGAGGAAATTCAGCAACCGGCTGGTCTCCTGCTGATGCCAATATGCAGATTATTCCGGAACTTTCTTTGATTATGACTGCTAAGGATGTGTATGCAGGAAAGAAAGAGGATGGTGCAAGATTTGGTGTTGTTAACTTCAAGAACAAGACAGTTATTCCTTTTGAAAGCCATTACGA
>JAEYWQ010000270.1 GCA_023428885.1 Bacillota bacterium | reverse complement strand
TCGTCTTGTCAGTCATCTCGGAGTAAAGATTACCAATTAACTTCGTAAGTGTTGTCATAACAGCCTCAGGATTACTCTCTAGAGCCGCCATAAGCTTATCTTTATTGCCAGAAGTTGAAGCATCATCAGGATCTCCATCAATATGCAGAATTCCTTTTTCTGTGTATACCGATGTTCCGATACCAAAGGATGCTAAGGAATAGCTAGTTCCCTCATACTCAACCGAAGTCATAAGAGAATTCTTCATACTAGATAACAGCGTTCCTAGCCTATCATCCCTTCGAAGCAGGGAATTTTTAATTTTTGATTCCCATTTCTCAATCTGATCATCTGTCATAGCTTCCTTTTCTTCATCTGTTAAAGGGTCATATCCACGTGCTGAATCAGCGTAGTAAAGAGTATTCATCTCTTTTAAAACATCGTTATAATCCTTAACAAACTTCTTGATTGCATCATAAGTACCTTGAGTATCTTTGGTTACGGATAAGGTAATCTGTGGTATCGCTAAATCCTTAGTAACTGCATGAACATTAAAGGTTAGTCCATTGGCTGTGATAGAGTTTGAAGTTCCTGTGATAACAGCACCGTTATATACGATTTCGCTATTAGAAGCTTTTGTTAAGGTTATTTTGGAGGCATCTCCACTCATCTTATACTGAACCGATTCACCATCATCACTAATGACAGCTTCTACTGTCGCCACCCCTAATTTAGCTAACACATTGCTACCAGCATCCTCTACATCACCAGGTTCAGTTACAGGCACACCATTTAAACTTGACAATGCTGCATTTGCCTCAGTGGTTGCTTCATAGTATGGATTTTCTGCTGTAGGAGCTGTAGTAAAATCCTTCTTTACAGCAGTTGCAAACTTTGCAGCTTCACTGGCAAGGGCTTTATCCACTGCCGCTTTGAGAGCTTCATCACTATATGGTTTATCACCTAAGCTATTCTCATAAGCTTCAGTAGCTGTATCTACTACTTCTTGATAGGAACGCACTCCATATTTTTCTGCTTCCTCGGCTGTTATCTGCTCATTCGTATAGTCTGCTTTTAAGTCTGCCGTTACCTTTTGTTGAACGTATTTATGAATTGTTTCTTGTGCGCTCTCTAGCTTTATTTGAAGCTCTGCTTGTTGTGTTTCAGTCAAAGTATCATTTTCAAGCTGATTACTGATTGCATGATATTGATTGATGGCATTGTCAACTGTAGCTTTGTTTGCACCATCTAAGCCAGAGTATCCAACGGAATCACGCACTGCTTGTTTCGCAGCTATTTCATTGGAAGATACTGCTGTGCTTGTAATAGAGAATGCACCTTCTACACCACTGTTACTGCCACTTAAAAAGAATCTTTTCTGAGCCGTATCATAGGATGCATTAATACCAGCTTGTTTCGCGGCATTTACAAAGTCACTAATAGTAGTATTTTCTGTCACGGTTAAGGAAAAAGACTTATCCTTCGTTGAAAAGTTAATTTTAGTTTCACCTGTGCCCGATGGAGCAAGAGCTGAATCTATATCAACTAATTTTGTTGTAGCACTTACAGCTGTTTTGCTACCATCTGCATTTTCAATATCTGCGATCTTACTTCCCGTAAGATACTGAGCGCTTGCTAGCGTATTCACTTGAATCGTATGAGATCCAGAAGCAGCATTTGCAGAAGCTGTTACAGATACTTTAGATTCGTCTGATGAGGTAACCTTCTTAGTATCATAAGATCCCTGAAGTCTCATCTTATTAACGGAGCCAGTATACAGTGCATAAATTTTAGCATTTAACTCCTTCCACTTCTCCTGTTGCCATTCTGTCTTTGTTATTTTATTCTCAACCTTAGTCTTTTTCAGGCTTTGAGCCTTCATCAATTCTTTAATAATGCTGTCAGTATCCATATTAGATATCAGACCGCTCATTCGAATAGCCATAGGCACCTCCTATCTATCACTTTGTATCATTCTATCAATATAATTAACGTCTCTCATCCACCAGAATGCCTGCCAATTCCCACATTCTTTCTACCATTTCAAGTGTTTCTTCAGGTGGAATCTCTCGAATTACTTCTTGAGTTTCTTTATTAATAACCTTAATTGACACCCTATTGGTTTCTTCATGATAGGAGAATTCACATCGTGTTTTTGTGTTTCTCATCTGAGAATTCACATGATTCACCGCCGACTTGATCCTTGACTCATGTATGGTAGTTCTCTGACTCTCTTCTGATTCTGTAGACTCTGATGTTCCAGCCGCACTTCCTTGTACTGGCGTTGCCATTTGGCTTACTTCTGTGGCAACGTTATTTGGCTTATAGCTTGTATTTTGCACATTTTGTAATTGCATTTGATTCTTTACTTGTTCTATTGCCATCTCATTATCACCTCCGTGTGAAATAAAAACACTTTTTGCTTGCTATCTATATCGGCCATTTCAAAAAATTTCTTAATATGTTTTTAAAAAAAGAGAAAACAACTCCCGTAACAAAGAGTCATCTTCTCTCATCATTTAGAATATAATAACATTCTTACTTTAATAATTTCATTAAATCCTCAGCAGATACATTTCCTTGTACAGCCTCTTTGTTGGATTCTTGAATCTGGATATATATCTCTTTCCGATAGATTGGAACTGATTTCGGGGCACTAATGCCAATCTTCACCTGATCACCTTTAATTTCAAGGATGGTAACTTCAATATCATTTCCAAGCATAAGTGATTCATTAACTTTTCTGGATAGGGCAAGCATCTAGATTTCCCCTTTCTTCTCCAAATTTTTATTAAATTTATCATACACTGGATATTTTATCACATAGTCCTCGTTCTCTGCAACTAATTGACAACCATACTTTGTATCTGAATTAATAATAATCGGTGCTTTTAAATTTGTTGTCATCTTAGTTAAGTCATAAGGTACCGTTAAGGTTAATAGAATCACTAAGTTATCTTCTGTTAAGTCACCTAACGAAACTAAGACATCATCATTTACAATTGGGTCATAGGAATCCATAACAAGACTAGGACTGATGACTGGAAGGGCTAATTCCTGCAAATCTACGCTTTGGAGCCAAGATATATTAGGTCTCTCCCCTTCTTCATTATTGTACAAAATCGTAAACCTCTTGCACTCCTCAAATCCAAAGATGCCTTGATTGAAGGTTAAGATTTTTTCATTATCTAATTCAACTTCTCCAAAATGCTTTGTTTTAACTAACATTTAACTTCCCCTTTCATATCGTAATTGATACCTTAAACAGATGCCAATCTCATAACCTTATAGAAAATCCAACAGTGAATTTTTAACTACCTTAGCTGCAGCAGATAAGGAAGCGTTATATATCGTTTCTTGAGAGTTTAGTCGAACAATGGTATCCACGATATCTGCATCCTCATTCTTAGATAGCAAATCTTCAAACTCACCTTGCTCCGAAGACAATCTACTCTCAGTTAGCTCAAGTCTTGCATATCTGCTTCCCAAGTCGGCAATTGCAACATTCATCTGAGTTTGCTGCTTGTTAACCTCAGTGAGAGCACGTCCGAAGGTATTTTGCAATACCTCGTCTTTTAATGTCTTTTCTGTTTTTAACACATCAAGCATTTGATTTAAGGCTGTTTTTTGCTCTGAACTAATCGAGGTATCTTTTAACATCTTCTCTACTTCATTAATTTTATTTTCAACTGCCTTAACAGCATTTACCGAGTTGATAATGTCATCAATAACGCGCGCAATATCATGGGTGATTGCATCGCTTCCTTGTGTATTAATTGACATGGTCTGGCTAAAATTAACTTCATATTTAATCTGTTGATCACTCTTAGTATACGTAATTGTTGTAGGTTCCTCAGCCTTTAAATCTGTAACCTCACAATCAAAGTAATGTTCTGGTCGAAGGTCATTCTTTTGGAAGGTATCCTTTTCATATGTTACAGCTATCTGATCTAGAGCCTTCCATTCTTTATAGAGGTCTTCACTGATAATGATTTCCCCAGTATCTTCAAGATAATTTACCGTACCCTCTTCAGGTACATAAGCCAATGGATCCTTGGAGCTCATGCGGTTAATGGTACCTGCAAAATCCTCATAAATCACCTTTCCCTCATCATCCACTTCCACTTTTCCATCCGCATCAAGCACTGGAAACTTAATATTGATTTGTCCACCCTCTTCGTCGGTTTTTAAGTTATTATAAGCTAAGCGTAAACGATAGGCGGAAACGTAATTTGGTTTATTCTCAATATTAAAGTCTGCTGGATTCTCTGGATCATAAGAGGATAATTCAACAGAATTGAGTGTGGTTTGAATAACATCGATATCTGTACCAGCTAATTTTTCAGTTATCACATAATTATGATCCGATGTTTCAGCATCAAATACTAAACTTGTGTCAGTCTTGTAACCACTAAATACATAACGACCAGCATAATTAGTATTACCTTCTTGGAAAATTTGATCACGAAATTGAGCAAGGTTTACGGCAATGCTGTTTCGGTCATTTTCCGTTAGGGTATCTGTAGCACCATTCACACAATACGTATGTATTTTGGTTAAGATATCATTTGCTTCATTTAAAGCACTTTCTGTTATATCCATCCATGCAAGAGCATCCGGAATATTTCTTTCATAATATTGATTTAACTCCGTTAAATTGGTACGAAGTTTTAACGCTCTTGTAGCAATTATAGGGTCATCCGATGGTCTTTGAATCTTCTTCCCCGTAGAATATTGTTCTTCAAGTTTAGACAACGAATTCTTATTACTATTGATGTTATAAAGTACATTATTCGTCATCATTTTATTCGTAATTCTCATCGATCTCCCTCGCTTTCTAAAGTTTTAATAGCATTCAGAGCCTAGTTAAGCTCCCATATAATTAATAAGTTTATCAAAGATCTCATCCATAACTGATATTACTTTTGCAGAAAGCCCATAAGCATTTTGATAACGAACAAGATTCATTGCTTCCTCTTCACTATCTACACCACTAATGGATAATCGCTGATTCTCTACTGCCGATAGAATATTGGCTTGATTCTCTGCAAAACTAGTGGTTTTCTTCGTATCAATACCAATTTCGGCTACTAATGTCTGGAAGAACTGAGCCGGCTTACCCTGTCTAAACATTGATACATCATCTTTTAACGCTAATAACTTCTCAACATTATCATTATTTCCAATCCCATTGGTAATATCTCTTGAGGTCGCTAATTTCTTTGCATCATTATATACAGCGTCTGTTATGCAAAAATTCTTTGCATTTACCATGTAATAAGAACCATAATTGAGCTCTTCATCGATATAGTCCTGAGCATAGGCTCCTGTTCTAGTGGTAAATAAATATCCGTTTTCTTCATCAACTGGCGAGGAAGACAGCACAAAATTCTTACCCGTTACCAGGTCTTTTCCGTTAAAGAAGTCCAAGCCCTGCTCTCCGTTTAAGTCTACACCACTTGTATGAACATCATTAAATGCTTTTGCATAAGTTCGCACAAACTCATTTAATTCTGCCATATAGTACGGAACTCCTTTATACCCTATGTTTTCACCAACCTTGACTGACTCGTTATCTACATCTACCACAATTGCATCATCTAAAGTAAACTCGTACTCAAAAGCTCCGGTATCTTCATTTTGGGTTACTGCAAAGCCATTATATCGGTATTCTCTGTTTCCTATTGTGAGCACACCATTGGTCGGCAGATTAAGATGTACCACATCATTAATGTTGGTATCTGTAATCTTAACGCTAAGATCTCCTGATTCAGCGGTGACTTTTCCTTTGAAATTTTCTCCGTTATTGCCATCCCTCACCTCAAACAAAGCACGAAGGGTTCCTCCAAGGGTAGGACTCTGCGTATTTATTTTCTGACCGCTCTGCCAGCAAATATCGTAGAGACCATCTACATCATTTACATTAACCTTCTCAATTCTTGGTACTACCTTAAGTTGATTGGCTATATATGTGTCGACTAAGGTCTGGCTATCCATAGTTATGGTATAGCTTGTAATACCTACAGCTTGTCCAACAATTCTCTCATTCACGGAAATGTTTGCATAGCCAGATAACTCCTCTACCATCAGATTACGCTGATCACGTAAGTCATTAGCCGTCCCACCACCTACCTCTAGGGTGTTAATTTGCTTGGTAATGGTTGCAATCTGCTGGGCAAGAGAATTAATACGTTCCACTTGATTTCTTATTTCAAAATTACACTCTTCTTGCACTGACTCTAGATTATTAGCTAACTCATTCACATATTCTGTAGTGCTCTGTGCAAAACTAGTAACCTGAGTTCGTACGGTTAGATCAGTAGGATTCTTACTCAACTCTTGAATACTATTATACATGTTATCAAAGTTAGTCGTAAAACCCTCTAATTTAACTTCATTAAAATAGTTTTCGATCGTCGACATATAATACTGTTTCGTTGAATAAGAACCATACATTGTATTGTTTGTACGGTATTTCACGTCATAATAGGAATCACGAATCTGTTGAACACCAGTGATATCCACGCCAGTGCCAGCCATACCATATCTTGCATTCACACGCAAAGCATTCCCGGCCTGCTGTTTGGCAACCTGTCTGGTATATCCTTCGGTCTCCGTATTCGCAATATTATGTGCAGTTGTATTCAAGCCTGCTTGTGAAGCATACAAGCCTGAGGTCCCTATGGTTAACCCAAAAAAAGTACTTGGCATCGATACTCACCCTTCCTTCCTACTTTACTTCGATTTGTTTCTATCTTTCAAAAACTCTTTGCTATAGTCTCGTTACAATATGCTCTAACATATCATCAATAACATTGACATAACGGGCTGCTGCATTATAGGCATGCTGAAACTTAATCATATTCGTCAACTCCTG